>JAHEMS010000347.1 GCA_024643595.1 Bacteroidota bacterium | reverse complement strand
TGTTCGATACCGATGCGCCCAACACTTTACGAACGCCTATTTCCTTCATCTGTTTAATAATGTTGAGCGATACCAGGGTGAATAAACCGGTGGCCGATAAAAGCAGGGTGATTAAACCCATGAAGGCAAACATGTAAACTATATTAATATTTACTTCATTCACTTCCTGAAGGTCTTCACCCATCATGCGGCCGTTATATAGCCGGTTAGGAAAAATCTTGTTCCATTCCTGATTCATAAAAGTATTGACAGTAGTCACATCCGCTGCGGTCGAACTCACGACCAGTTGACTGTATTGTTCGGGCAAAACATATCGAATCATCATTGGTTCCATTTCACGCCACAACCCCATGGTGTACACATCTTTTACAACACCAATCACATAAAGCTTAATGGTATCCCGAAACACGATTTCCTTTCCAAGGGGTTTGTCCCACTTAAATTCACTGGCCAGCTTTTGGGTTATGATTACGGACTCTTTTCTGTCGGTTTCAGAATCTTTAATAAAGTTTCGTCCCTCTATCAATTTCAAATCCATAGTGGTTAAGTATTGATCGCCAACTTCAATGATATCCACATCGATTTGTTTCGATTCGTGTTTGATCGGATCGTTGGCACGATTAGAAAAGATACCGCTTCGGGCACCCGATATGGAAAGAATTTTCGGATTGGCTAGTAATGCATTGCGATAAGTTTCAAATTCATTCCTATCGTTCACCCAGGCAATCACTGAACCCCGCACATCAAAACCAAGATCATATTCGCGCTGGAATCGCGCATTTTGTATGAAACCCATGGCACTCACAATGGAAATCAATGAGATACTGAACTGCAAGCCTAGTAATATTCTTGTAAAATTACTGGTGCCCCCAAAGCGAAGTTTCCCTTTGAGTATAGTCACAGGTTCAAACCGGCTGATGTAGAAGGCAGGATAACTCCCTGCGGCAATCGTGGTGAACACCAACACAGCGGCGAGGTAATAGAGAAGTCTTGGGTTGTCAAGATAGTGAGGTGATAATTGAAAATATTGCCACATATAATTCCAACCCCTCACCAGAAAGTCGGACATCACTAAACCTAATAGCAACGCCATCAAGCAGA
The DNA here is from genome assembly GCA_024643595.1 of Bacteroidota bacterium. Taxonomy (GTDB): domain Bacteria; phylum Bacteroidota; class Bacteroidia; order Cytophagales; family Cyclobacteriaceae; genus ELB16-189. Next base: position 3,573 of record JAHEMS010000347.1, on the reverse strand, counting down.
TGAACAGCGTTTCACCGATATACTGCACGATCAGGTGCGTTCGCATGCTACCCATTACTTTTCGTATCCCGATTTCTTTTAACCGGCGAGAAGAGATGGCGATGGAGGTGTTTGTTAAATTGAAGCACGCAAGAAGCAGCACGAGTATACCCATTACGTTCGACCCAATCACCGCGGATATCGGAGGGGCACTCCAGGTACTATGCGGTAAGTCGCCTGCCCGGTCACGGTGGGCCATGGAAGAGAAAGGATCCAATACAAACTCGTTAACCTGGAAGTCTTCCCTCACCTTATTATTATTTTCTATAAAAGGCTGCAGTTGATCATGCACCGTCTTCACACGGTTGGCATCCTTGATCCGGACAAATAAGGTACTTTGAACTTTCCAATCATCTTCACGGATGTCTTTGTGTTCATCTTTGTAATTCTCAAAATTCAAGTATGATGACCCATTCACATCGTAAAAACTTGAATTCATAGGCGGGTCTTGAAACACCCCGGCTATTTTTACTTCTTTTAGATCTTGCCCATAGACCTGTGTGATGGTTTTTCCGAGGGCTTCGTTCACATGGCCAAATAACCGTACGGCCATTTCCTTACTGATAAACAAACTGGTTTTGTCGCTTAGGTTGGCCGGGCTCCCTGCCAGAAAATCAAACGAAAATAGTTGAAAGAACTCGGGGTCAACATACTGAAGGTTGGCAGCGAACAAGTCATCTTCGCGTTTGAAATTGGAGTATGAATGAAAGAAGCGACTGGATTGGTCGACATCGGGAAATGTTTTGTCCACAATGTCGCCCAGCGGAAAGGAAGCATAGCCATGCCGGGTGAGATTTCCCTCAAACGAACGAACAGCACTGACCCGATAAATGCTGCCTCTGTTCTGATGAATCGCATCAAAAAGATCATCGTATTCATAGGCAAAGTAGCCGGTGACACATTGTGCAATGGCTACTGCCATGCCCAGTACATTAATCACGATGAATAATTTGTTCTTCATCATGCTTCTTAGTGTGATGAGCAGGTAATTTTTAATCATGGATCAGATGCGTTAATCCGAAATTAACGTGACAATATTAGGTAACTTTTGTAATGCGAAAAATGATTTCAATCATGGGCCATAATACAGGTATAAAGTAATAATGAGGATTGCAGCACTGATTGTTGAGATCTGAAAGAATATAAAGTAGAAAATCAAAAGCGTTTTGATAATTTGCACAGGAAGGCATTACCATTTACCTGAAAAATTACCATGAAAATAAAACTGATTATCCTGTTCTTATTGCTTTTTGGAAAAGTATGGGCCCAGCAAAATACAGAGTCGTATCCGGTGGATCCCGCCTCGGAGGAACAAGCGGGAGTGCCTAAGGGTGAAATTCTAAAGTTTACTTTTGAAAACTCGACCATTTTTCCTGGAACGACCCGCGAGATCAGCGTCTATATTCCCGCGCAATATAAAGCCAATAAAGCGGCTTGTGTTTATGTAAACCAGGATGGCATTCAATGGAAAGCACCCACCGTCTTTGATAACCTGATTCATAAAAATGAGATGCCAGTCACTATTGGTATTTTTATTACTCCTGGAAAAGTAGTGAGTCAAAACAAAGACGAGGCACTCGACAGATTCAACAGAAGTTTCGAATACGATGGCTTGGGTGACAACTACGCTCGGTTTATACTCGAAGAAGTCTTCCCATTTGTGGAACAACAAAAGACGACCAATGGCATCCCCATCGTATTATCTAAAAATGGTAATGACAGGGCCATTGGAGGTTCAAGCAGTGGTGCTGTATGCGCATTCACTGCGGCATGGGAACGCCCTCATGAATTTTCGCGAGTTTTTAGCGCCATCGGCACCTACACCGGGTTGCGCGGGGCAGACCGGTATGATATCCTGATAAGAAAACATGAACCAAAACCCATCAGAATCTTTTTACAAGATGGATCCAATGACCTGAACATTTATGCGGGCGATTGGTGGAAGGCCAACGAATCCATGGAAAGAGCATTGACCTTTTCCGGCTATGATGTAAACCATGTCTGGGGCGAAGGCGCGCACAATGGCAAGCACGGCACCGCTGTTTTTCCGGATGCCATGCGTTGGCTGTGGCGCGATTATCCAAAGCCAATTACTGGCTCTCAAACCAAAAACCCATTTCTCAATGATATACTTATTCCAGATGAAGGATGGGAGCTGGTTGGTGAAGGGTATACATTCACCGAGGGTGCAGCCGTCAATGCAAAAGGCGAAGTGTTCTTTCAGGACATACCCAATTCTAAAACGTATAAGATAGGTGCGGACGGGAAACCAACAGTTTATATGGAGGATTCAAATAGAGCGAGTGGTACTTCGTTCTCCACGAAAGGTGAAATGATTACTATCACTGGCGGATCAGCGCAGCCTCCCGCCAAACAGGTGCGTCGCTATAAGACAGCTGCTTCCTACGAGGTGGTAGCGGACGAGACACCCGGTAATGATATTTCAATTACGTATAACGGAAATATTTATGTGACATCACCAGATGGGAGAGACAAACCAAGCAAGTTGTATCTGATCAAACCGAATGGTGAACGAAGTGTGGTGGACGAAGGGCTGAAATTTGCGAATGGGCTCTGCCTGTCACCGGATCAAACACAACTCTATGTCACCGAGTCAACTTCGCACTGGGTGTGGGTGTACCAGATTCAGGCCGATGGCTCCCTGAGTCATAAGCAAAAATATGGATGGCTGCATGTTCGCGATGTGGATGAAAATGCATGGAGCGATGGGTTGAGGTGTGACCGGGATGGAAGAATATATGTGACCAGCCTCAGTGGTATCCAGGTGTTGGATCAAACGGGTCGGGTGAATGCTATTCTCCCTGTTCCTAAATCTAAAGGCCAGGCATCCAATCTTTGTTTCGGTGGTCCTGATTTCGATATCCTGTATGTGACCTGTCACGATAAAGTTTATCGAAGAAAAGTAAAAGTGAAAGGGGCCAACAACTTTGATAAGCCCATTAAACCGACTAACCCAAGGCTTTAACATTTAATGAGATGCAGTGGCTTTACATTTGAATACAGCCCGGTTCTTTTCTTAAAGTTCTATATGGATGAGTCTCTTCAGTGACTAATTCCGTTGTCTGATTCGTTTATGCATAAGCTTGTTTTTTTTCTTATAGGTATACCTTCTCTTTGCATTGGTCAGCTGAAGGGTTCTGTGGTAGCCATTGCGGATGGTGATACGTTCACTATGCTGGTAAATAACCAGCAGGTAAAAATTCGCCTGCATGGAATTGATTGCCCTGAAAAAGGGCAAGACTACTACCAGGTTGCCAAGGATTATTTATCGGACCTGATTTATAAAAAATCAGTTTCTGTGAAGAAAATTAAAACAGATCGATACCGTAGAACAGTTGGTATTGTTACGGTTAATGGAATCAATGTGAATGAAAAACTTCTTGCCGCGGGCTTGGCCTGGCACGCGACTGCTTATGACAATAATCCGGAATGGAAACAACTGGAGATGATGGCAAGAGACGGTAAGCTGGGGTTATGGAAATCAGCTAAACCAATTCCTCCATGGGAATTTAG
>JAHEMS010000346.1 GCA_024643595.1 Bacteroidota bacterium | reverse complement strand
GGAGCTTTAAAATTATAATATCCCATTGTTACAAAAACAAAAGCCAATGGTACAACCACTGGCTCCGGTATTTATATACTTATTAAAAAGTTATTTTGCCTTTTTAGCTTTAAACTCTTCTTTGATCTTCTCGATATCTACCGATTTAACCACAGGCTTAAAATTCTGGTTTTTCAGGTCGGTTCTTCTGCGGGCAGCTTTTCCCTTGTCTTTGCGATTCTTTCTCTTCAAACGTGTAACTGACATAACTCTTTGTTTTTAAAGGCTGCAAAAATAAGCATGATTTGTAATTTACTCCCAAAGATTCGAAGATTATTTCTATTTAGCTTTAAAATCAGTGAATCTGTGGCATAGTGATTAAATTGCCACGTTTTAGCTATGAAAAAACCCACTTTACCCAAAGGTACCCGCGATTTTGGCCCGTCTCAGATGGCCAAAAGACAGTATATTCTTGAAATTATTAAGAAAGTTTTTCAAAAATACGGCTTCCAACCCTTGGAAACCCCCGCCATGGAAAATCTTTCCACACTAACAGGGAAATATGGAGAGGAGGGCGATCAGTTACTCTTTAAAATCCTGAATTCAGGAGATTTTCTAAAGAATACAAATGCCCAAATGCTTGAAAGCAAAAATTCAAAAGGAATCACCTTTGATATCTCCGAGAAAGGTCTTCGATATGATCTGACCGTTCCATTCGCCCGCTATGTTGTAATGAACCGTAATGAGATCACGTTTCCCTTTAAACGCTATCAGATTCAACCAGTATGGAGAGCAGATCGGCCGCAAAAGGGAAGATACAGGGAGTTTTATCAATGCGATGCAGATGTTGTGGGTACCGATTCTCTTTTATGCGAAGCAGAAATTGTACTCATGATCGGTGAGGTAATGAGGAGACTGGGTATTGTAGATTATTCTCTTAAAGTTAATCATCGAGCAATTCTTACTGGAATGGCAGAATTATGTGGTGTAAAAGGAAATGAGGCTTCCTTTTTTGTTGCCATTGACAAACTTGATAAAATCGGTGAAGAAAAAGTCAAGGAAGAATTGCTTGCCCGTAATTTCTCTGAAAGCAGTCTTGTTACCTTATTCGAGATGTTAAATTTCAGTGGAACAACACAACAAAAAATTGAATTTCTGACTTCAAAGTTTTTGACCATATCAGGCGGTAAAAAAGGAATTTCGGATCTCAAAGAAGTATTGACTTTACTTTCCGAATATGGTGCCCCTGAAAATCATGTAGAATTTGATATTGGATTAGCCCGTGGTCTCAGCTATTATACCGGCTGCATTTTTGAAGTAAAAATCAATAATGTTTCCATTGGCAGCGTGAGTGGCGGAGGTCGTTATGACAACCTTACCGGAGTGTTTGGATTGCCCGATGTTTCAGGGGTCGGCTTCTCCTTTGGCGTAGATCGGCTCTATGACGCTATGGAAGAATTAAACCTTTTTCCATTGGAGACACAAATATCCTCACAAGTGTTACTTGTTCATTTTGATGAAGAAAGTAAACGCTATGGTCTAAAAATATTAAAAACGCTTCGTGAAAACGGAATCGCTTCGGAGATTTACCCTGATTCAGTTAAAATTCAGAAACAATTGGACTACGCCAACAAAAAAATGGTTCCTTACACCATTGTGATTGGATCTGAAGAAATGAAGAGTGGAATACTTGCCTTCAAAAATATGAATACAGGCGAGCAACAAAAGTATACATTGAATCAAATAGTATCATTGATTATCCAACCGAACGGGCGATAACAAACAATTAAAAACTCATTGGAACCAACGCATTATATATCTGGAAAACAACTTACGTTAAAAGAACTCGACCATGTTCTCCACGGACACTCCAAGATTGCATTGTCAGAGGATTCAAGGGTAAAAATAATTAAGTGCCGTGATTACCTGGATGAAAAATTAGCAGCCTCCTCCCAACCTATTTATGGCATTAATACAGGATTTGGTTCCCTCTACAACAAACACATACCGAAAGATCAGTTAGAACAATTGCAGGAGAACCTGGTCATGTCACACGCCTGTGGTACTGGCCCCGAAGTACCCCGAGAGATTGTTCTGCTTATGCTATTTCTGAAAGTTCAATCCCTCTCCTATGGTTACTCGGGTGTGCAAGTTGAAACTGTGGAAAGGCTAATCGAGATGTTCAATCAGCGGGTATTACCAAAGGTTTATGAAATGGGATCACTTGGCGCATCAGGCGATTTGGCTCCATTAGCTCACCTTTCCCTTCCCCTGATTGGCAGAGGTGAAGCGCAATATCTCGGAAAAATTTATTCCGGTAAGGAAATATTGGATCAACTGGGTTGGGAACGTGTTCATTTCAAAGCCAAAGAAGGACTGGCGCTGCTAAATGGAACACAGTTTATGAGTGCTTACGGTGTTTGGTGCGTATTACACGCCAATCGACTTATAAAGTTAGCTAACTTGTTAGGGGCTATTTCATTGGATGCTTTCGATGGTCGCATCGAACCATTTGATGACCTGGTTCATCAGATTCGTCCACAGGCTGGACAAATAAAAGTCGCCAAAGAAATCAAGGAATTATTGAGAGGAAGCAGCATTATCTCTCAACATAAGAAACATGTACAAGACCCTTACTCCTTCCGTTGTATCCCGCAAGTGCATGGGGCCAGCGCTGATGCTATCCAATATGCAACCACGATCATTTTAACGGAAGTAAATAGCGTTAGTGACAACCCAAATATTTTTCCTGATGACGATAAAATTATTTCTGCCGGCAACTTCCACGGACAGCCTTTAGCATTACCATTGGATTTTCTGGCCATCGCCTTATCAGAATTGGGAAATATTTCCGAACGCAGAACCTATCAACTTATATCAGGTTCGCGTGATTTGCCCAATTACCTGGTTGCCAATCCCGGTATCAATTCCGGATTAATGATACCTCAATATACAGCCGCTTCTATAGTCAGCCAGAATAAACAACTATGCTCACCCGCCTCAATAGATTCAATTGTCTCCTCTAACGGGCAAGAAGATCACGTGAGTATGGGTGCCAACGCGGCTACCAAGTTATATCGCGTTGTGAATAATCTTTATTCTATTTTAGCCATTGAATTGATCACTGCGGCTCAGGCCCTACATTTTCGGAGACCATTAAAGACCTCCTCTCGCCTTGAAGATTTTGTGAATAATTTTAGAATAATTGTTCCGTTTATAGAAACAGATCGCTTATTGCATGATGACATGGTTAAAACAGAACGTTTTTTGAAGGAGACAAAACTGGAAGATTGAAAAATATTATCATCATACTAACTTTCGTCTTTCTAGGTGGGAATCTCAGTGCGCAATATATTAGTCGTTTAGGACGCTTTAGTGTAGATGAAGTTAAAGGTTGCGCTCCGTTTACGGTAACTATACTTGATGCCAACCTGAAAACTACCGGCGAATGTACGGCAGGAAAACCCTGCCTCATGAGTGCCGATACGAACGCTCCGCAGCTGCAAAATCAATTTATTATTACTTACCCTCAGGCGGGAATATTTAAATTATCAGTGTTGTATCAAAACATTGGTGCTGATGACATCACCATTGTCGTTGATCCTAACATTCAACCAGAATTTGAAGTTTACACATGCTCTGGGCTGCAAACATCAATAAAGATTACCGACAAAACCTATGATCAATATTATGTTGATTTCAATGGTGACGGTATTTCAGAAGTAGTTATGCCTAACAGCAATAACCAAACCGCCACTTTCAATTATGGGGTGGCCGCTAACTTCAACATCAGGGTGAGGGGAAAAGATATTAATGCCGCAGATAACTGTAGCTCGAAGGTATACGCATTTACTTCCGTCGCTAATTTACCAGTGCCTCAGATTACCACACTTTCTGCTGTTGATCAAACCCAATTAAATTTGGAGTTCACCCCTCATACCAATGTCCAATTCAAACTTGAAATTGCTGTAAACAACAGCAATGTCTTTCAACAATTTCAAACTTTATATGGTGTAAGCTCAGTGCTAATTCCTAACCTCAAAGTGGAGGACAACTTTTATTGTTTTCAGCTCAGTGCATTTGACCCCTGCACCAATACAAATACCTATTCGTTCCCGGTATGCAGTCAGAATTTTGATCTTTCCATTAAAAGTGGCGTAAATCAGCTTACCTGGGCAACTTCTGGTTTAGGTGTGGTGACCACTGATATCCAAAAAAATGGAGCTTCTTATACATTAATACCGGGCTCTCCATCATCATTTAACGATGTGGATGTTGTTTGTAAACTCAATTACTGCTATCAGGTAGTTAATATTTATCCAAATGGAACGAAAAGCATCTCGCTTGAAAAGTGTGGTGATGCATTCACTACCACCAACCCTTCCTCCATAAACAATACATCAACTGTTGTTACTACAAGTGGGGTGACACTTAACTGGATACAAGATCCATTATTTAATCCCTTTGAATACACCGTTCTCCGTTCGCAAAATAGTGGACCGTTTAATGAATTAGGCAAAACGCCTAACCAAGAACTTTCAGATACTGACTATACCACCACCTCAAATTATTGCTATCGCATCAACTATACAGATTTATGTGATAATCTCAGTCAGCAAGGAAACTTGATATGTCCAATCAGACTATCCTATAAATTAGATTCTAAAAATGCCATCACACTCCAATGGACTCAATTAGCGGGTTGG
>JAHEMS010000014.1 GCA_024643595.1 Bacteroidota bacterium | reverse complement strand
ATTACAATACCTGGAAAATGAAACATCCAGAACCCAATGATTTTTTACGGGTGCTGGAAAAGGAATCAGGCATTCAGCTACATTGGTATTATCGCTATTGGATTCAAACGACAAAAAGAATTGACTATGGCATTGGTACTATTGTGGAGAAAGATGGAAGTACCCTTGTGGATCTGGAACGCCTCAGCGAATTTCCGATGCCCATTGATCTGATGGTTAATTATAAGGACGGCACCAAAGAACTATACTACATACCCATGAACGAAATGTTAGGAAAAAAGACCGCTGAAAATAAAACCATAAACCAAAACGACTTGCCTGCCTGGCCATGGGTGTATCCTAATTATACATTAAGTATCAACAGGAAGTTAAGTGAAATAGAGAGTCTTGAGATTGATCCCAGCCAGCGAATGGCCGACATCAACAGGAGGAATAATAAAATAATAATCCCAGAATTGAAGCCCTACAAAGACCCCACACAATAATTCTTAAACGCTTGGATTATTGTATCCTAGACCCGGCTTTATCTATCACAACCATTTTATTATTGCCATCAGCATTGGAAGTTTTAATGGATAACTCTCCGGAAGAAGTGGTATATTTTAATTCCACGGGCGTCAGGATAGTATGAAAAATACCCGACCACTCCAATCCAACACTTCGGCTGATTTTAGCTATGGTGATTGGAAATTTCCCATCGATCTGGCTCTCGGAATAAAACAGTATATAATATAACTGATCAGTCACCGCAAGTGAAAGTCCCTTTATTAATGGCAAATCCCTTCGGGTAATGGATGCCGTATCGACTGGGAAACTGACGGTCAAATCCGCCGTTCGAGAAGGCGTAACTGTATAAAAATATCCCAGCCATAAGGAATCTAATTGCATTACACCTGCAGTGTGGGTATCGGTTATTACCATCGGCTTGAATTTAGATTCATCGGGAACATCTTTAAAGAGAGGAATAGAATCGGTTTCTGAAATTACCCATTTCAATAAACTCATGTTTTCATCCAATTCCTTCTTCTTAGCTACTGTTTCCCGTTTAGCAAATTCAAGGGTTGACTTGCAGAGATTCTTAATGACGGTGACCGTACCATACGAGGAGGTAATAAAATTCCTATAGTTGCCCGCATCTTTCTCCCAATCACGATTAACCATGGCGCTCGCTAAACTATCAAGCTTTAACAACACCCCTTGTTGATGCTTGATCATACCAATTTTATGAGAAATGTTATCCCGATCTTTTAAGGAAGCTTCCTCCATAATTTCTGAAGCGTATTCCAGTTCTGCAATTTTCATTTGAAACAACCCCGAAGGCATCGGATCATTGTCCCATTTTTTTAATTCTGTAAATAGCGGGTGGTTTAATAGTTCGATCGTTGATACCGTAACAGAATCCTTCTTTAACTTTTCACGTGATTTATTTATCTGTGAATCGAATGCGATTATCTCCTTTCGCATTGGATAAATTTCATCCCTAATTACCGCTGAAGTTTTCTTCGCCCATTGACCGTAGTTCCACCATTTCAAATCATCCGACATAAAATCAACCATTGAGGATCCTTCCTTCTTAAAATCGTTGATCTCCTGTAAATCAACAACTGGATTATAGCCGGTTTTACCAAATGCCTGTAAGGTGGATTTATAATATTTAAAAGTAACCTGACTGGAGTCAAAAGTGGAGATTAATTTTTCCAGTTTTAAAATCAAGCTATCATCCGACTGAAGATATAATTCTTTCTTTGTCTCAAATCGATTCTGAAAATTCTTGTATTGGGAATTTGCCCGGGTGTATTGGCTCTCCATTTCCGCGTAAAGCTTCTTTAATGTAATAACCCTGTCTCTCCTTTCATAGAGCGACTTCGAACGCGTTTCCAGATCGAGCTGAATATCGGAAAGCTTAATGCCAAACTCACCTGTGCGTAAATCCCTACGCGAATACATCAAGTAATTCTCATCATTTCTTTTAATCTCTTTCTCGGTAAGTTTAGGAAGGCATTTATTATAGAAAAATACAGCTGAATCAACATTACTGATTAGTAAATCAGGCTGTTTGAGAACATCATTTTTCCAGGCTTCTTCCTGGTAAATAATTCCCATATAAAGATACGCGCTTGCATTTCCATCCTCTTCGAGCAGATACTTTTTGAGAAATGGCTTTGCCTGATCATACTGTTTTGCAGTAAGTAACACCATGAGATCCTTATACTTAACTTTTTGACCAAAGGCAATGCCGCTAAATAGTGCCGATATAAACAAAAGAATTATGCTTTTTCTAATCATTTTATTCTTAAAAACTTATTCGAAGTTATTAAAATTAAAGACATTTGGCTAGATGGGTCTCAATAACCGGGCCAATCAAGGTTTATGATTGCTAGGTTCTTTCAGTTTATAAAACCAATCCTTGTTACATTAATCCTGGTAGGATTACTTCAGGTAACTGGTTTGTGGGGAAGCGCATCTGCGATGGCTCAACTTCTTGTCATAAAAACAGGAATTTTAAATGTTGATGTTGATGAAGTCAGAAAAGAAGAAGATTTTGACTATGGTTTCACGATTAAAGATCTCCAGGGTAATCGATTATCCTTTGATCAATATAAAGGCAAGGTGTTGTTTATTAACTTATGGGCAACCTGGTGTGGGCCCTGTAAGGCAGAAATGCCTGGCATCCAAAGCCTCACTGAAAAACTTAAAGACGAACAAGTAGCGTTTGTTATGCTCTCGGTAGATCAGGACATAGCCAAAACAAAAGTCAGTGCTTACATAGAAAAAAACAATTTCTCATTCCCGGTTTTTATGGTCACCGGATACCTGCCTGAGATCCTACGGGTATCCTCTATACCAACTACATTTATTGTCAGCAAGGACGGAAAAATTATTATGAAGGAAGTTGGAACCAGGAATTATGATACTCATAAAATGGCTAATTTTCTAATTAAGCAAACATCAAAATAAAACACTATGTTATTCAGTCTTGAAAATAAGGTAAGCATCATCACAGGCGCAGGCAGTGGAATTGGAAAAGCGATTGCTGAAGTGTTTGCAAAACAAGGAAGCACAGTTTGTATAGTAGAACTGAATAAAATCGCGGCTGAAGGAACATTAAACAATATCCTTAGCAAAAAGGGAAAGGCAAAAGTCTATTCATGCAATGTATCAAATCAAGCAGAAGTGAAACAAACCGTTGATGCTATTGTCAATGAGTTTGGCCGCGTTGATATCCTGGTAAACTGTGCTGGTGTTGCACACATCGGTAAATTAGAAAATACAACCGAGGCTGACTTCGACAGACTTTTTAATGTTAACGTAAAAGGTGTATATAATGCCATGCAAGCGGTAATCACATCCATGAAAAATCAAAAAAATGGGGTGATTGTGAATCTTGCTTCCGTAGCTGCTATTGTGAGCGTGGCTGATCGATTCGCCTACTCCATGACAAAAGGTGCTGTTTACACAATGACACTATCGGTCGCTAAAGATTATGTGAAAGAAGGAATAAGATGCAACAGTATTTCACCGGGTCGGGTACATACTCCATTTGTAGATGGATTCTTAAAAGCAAATTATCCCGGCAAGGAAGCTGAAATGTTCGAGAAGCTATCCCAAACACAGCCCATCGGCAGAATGGCTAAGCCATTGGAAATTGCGCATCTTGCACTTTACTTATGTTCGGATGAAGCATCGTTCATTACGGGCACTGATTATCCAATTGACGGAGGTTTTTTAAAATTAAATACATAATAAAATGAAATTATTTCGATTTGGAGAGGCGGGCAAAGAAAAGCCCGGTGTACTTTTAAATGGTAAAATGGTTGATGTATCCGGGTTTGGAGAAGATATAGGCGAAAGCTTTCTTGAAACCGATGGCTTGAGCCGACTGGATTCCTGGTTGCAAGGCAATCAATCTTCTCTTCCTGTGGTAAGCGAAGGAACCCGCATAGGTGCTTGTATTCAACGACCCTCAAAAATTATTTGTGTTGGTTTGAATTACACAAAGCATGCCCTCGAATCGAAAATGGCAATACCCACCGAACCGATTATTTTTTTCAAATCTACCACCGCCCTTTGTGGTCCCAATGATAATCTGGTCATTCCAAAAAACAGTGTTAAGACAGATTGGGAAGTTGAGCTTGCCGTAGTGATCGGCAAAAAAGCCTCCTATGTCGAAGAAAAAAATGCACTCGATTATGTTGCTGGATTTTGCCTTCACAATGATTACAGTGAGCGTGAGTGGCAGCTCGAAAGAAATGGACAATGGGTGAAAGGGAAGAGTTGCGATACCTTTGCGCCTATGGGGCCTTATCTCATAACCAAGGATGAGGTTAACGATTTTAATAATCTGCCTATGTGGCTGAAGGTGAATGGAAAGATGATGCAGGACAACAATACGGATGACATGATCTTTGAAGTCCCCTACCTTGTCAGTTATATTAGTCAGTTCATGACATTGCTGCCGGGGGATGTGATTTCTACGGGAACACCTGCCGGTGTTGGCCTCGGATTTAATCCTCCTATATACCTCAAGCAAGGTGATGTTATTGAATTAGGGATTGACGGGTTAGGGGAGCAAAGACAACTGGCTATTTAACTATTTCTATTTGGTGGTCAATCCATTGTTGACAGATCCCAGTGGAAAGAAAAGGGGAATGAGAATCGATTCGCATCAGCACTTCTGGAAATTTGATCCCGTAAGGGACAGCTGGATCAACAACTCCATGAAGGTGATTCAACGAGATTTTCTGCCGGACGATCTAGCCCCGGTTTTGCATGAAAACAAAATCGATGGCTGCGTTTCTGTGCAGGCCGATCAGTCCGAAAATGAAACTCAATTTCTTCTCCAACTTGCGTCAGCCAATGATTTTATTAAAGGTGTTGTGGGCTGGGTAGATCTTCAATCTTCACAACTCCATGAGCGGCTTGAATACTTTTCCGGATTTAAGAAGCTTAAGGGAGTAAGACATATTGTACAAGCGGAACCAATTGGATTTTTAAAGAAGCCATCCTTTTCAAAAGGCATTGGCGCTTTAAAGCAGTTTAATTTTACGTATGATATTCTGATCTATCCTCATCAACTACGCGATGCAATCTGGTTGGCAAAGCAGCACCCTGAACAAAAGTTCGTTGTGGATCACCTGGCGAAACCTGTGATTCGTGAAAAAGAATTCACCAACTGGGCATCCGGCATGAAAGAATTGTCATCTTTCGAAAATGTGCATTGTAAACTTTCAGGAATGGTGACGGAAGCAGTCTGGAATCGCTGGACGATAGATGACTTCAGCCCTTATCTTGATTTCGTTTTACATCATTTTGGTTCCAGCCGGGTTATGTATGGCTCAGATTGGCCGGTTTGCCTGGTAGCTGCTGCCTATCAAAATCAACTAGGTATTATCGAAGATCATATACAAACATTTTCACCATCAGAAAAACATCAGATAATGGGTGATAATGCAATTCAATTTTACAATCTTTAAGTAAGTATGGATCTTCACCTTAGTAAGAAAGTAATTATCGTAACCGGAGGCGCTCGAGGAATTGGGAAATCAATTGCCAAAGCTCTTTTTGATGAAGGTGCAATTCCGATAATAGTTGATAAAAGTACCGAGTCAATTAAGACGATGCCTGATGGCACCCAGCCGAGTCATTTTTTGCAGGCCGATCTTACTTCTGCTTCGGCATGCAAAGAAATCATTGATGACATCGTTGATGAATTTGGACGCATTGATGGCATAGTTAATAATGCGGGTAATAATGATGGTGTTGGCCTGGAGGATGGATCACCCGAAAAGTTTATTACTTCGATGACCAACAACGTAGGCCATTTTTATTACATGGTGCATTACGCGCTTCCGTCGCTTACAGCAAATCATGGCTGCATAGTAAATATCGGCTCGAAAACTTCCATTACCGGACAAGGCGGTACATCCGGTTATGTAGCGGCCAAAGGCGCCATCCTTTCTCTCACGCGCGAATGGGCGGTAGAACTTCTTCCCTATTCCATCCGTGTAAATGCCGTGATTCCCGCTGAGGTAGCGACACCCTTGTATGAGTCATGGTTAAGGAGTTTTCCAGATCCTCAGGAAAAATTAAGACAAGTATCAAAGAAAATTCCTTTAGAAAACAGACTTACCAAACCAGAAGAAATTGCTGATACGGTACTTTTTCTTCTCTCCGATCGATCGAGCCACACCACCGGTCAATGGATATTTGTAGACGGTGGTTACACCCACCTTGATCGTGCAATCAGCTAACCTGAACTAAACCCCTATATGGCTATTCCCTCAAGCAAAACCGATTTTAAATACGATCCAAAAAAATCATATTTAGTCCCCTTCATTCTGGTAACCAGCCTCTTTTTCTTATGGGGCATTGCCAACAGTATGAATGGTACGCTCATCAAACATTTTCAAACGGCGCTTAATCTTAACCGCGCACAAGCTGGTATTGTAGACTCCGCATTTTACATCGGTTACTTTGTGATGGCATTACCCGCAGCTTTCATGATGAACCGAATCGGATATAAAAAGGGAATTCTAATTGGATTGCTCTTATATGCCGGTGGAGCTTTTTTATTTTATCCTGCTGCGGATATGCGTTTATACGGATTTTTTCTATTCGCCCTATTTGTAATTGCTTGCGGCCTGGCATTTTTGGAGACGGCAGCAAACCCCTATGTGACCGTTTTGGGTGACCCAAAATCAGCCGAAAGCAGAATAAATTTTTCACAATCATTCAATGGACTCAGTATTATTCTGGGCCCCGTGGTAGGGAGTCTTTTTATTTTCTCCAGCACTGAATACACGAACGATACGCTGGCAGCAATGCCGGCTGGACAAGCGGAAGCGATTCGTATCGCTGAGGCGCAATCTGTACAACTCCCTTACCTGGTTATTGCAGGATTTGTTTTGTTGGTTGCTGTAATGTTTGCCATCACAAAAATGCCAGAGATTTCCACCGCCGCTGAAAAGGAAGCCACCTTCAAAGGCATCACCCGCCATCGGCATTTAATGCTTGGTGTGCTGGCTCAGTTTTTTTATGTGGGTGCGCAGGCTTCCATATGGGGATATTTTGTTGACTTAAAACTTCATTTTGCGAAGGATAGTCATTTTGCTATTGTCCAATGGATTTATCGTTATTCAGAAACTGCCACACCCACTCAGATTGCCAGCTTCCATGCTTCCTTTGCATTCATCTTATTTATGGTGGGCCGATTTTTTGGTACGTGGCTGATGACGAAAATGGTTGCCCATCGGTTGCTCGCCACCTATGCGGCCATTAGTGCTGCCCTCATTTTTTACGGATGGATTGGCACCGGGCTGTCGGCAGTGATTGCGATCAGCCTTACCTACTTCTTCATGTCTATCATGTTCCCTACCATCTTCGCGTTGTCAATTAAGAATTTAGGTGAACAGGTTAAGTTGGGTTCGGGTTTAGTAATCATGGCCATTGTGGGCGGTGCCGTGTTGCCACCACTTACCGGATTACTATCTCTTTATGGACTTGAAAACGCGTTGATCATTCCATTCATCGCTTTCCTGATCATTTGGTTTTTCGGTTGGAAGGGATACCAGGTCAAAGACGCATAATATGAAACGTTATTGTTTTTCTCTTGATTTGAAAGACGATCCCGTGTTGATTGCCGAATATGATCGATACCATAAATCCAGCTGGCCAGAAAATATTCAAGCAATAAAAGATAGTGGTATTTTGGTCATGGATATTTACCGCACGGGCAATCGTCTCTTCATGATCATGGAAACAAACGATGACTTCTCGTTTGAGAAAAAATCAGCAATGGACAAAACCAACGCAAAGGTGCAGGAGTGGGAACAATTAATGTGGAAGTATCAACAAGCTTTGCCTCATGCGAAGCCGGGAGAAAAATGGGTACTGATGAAGCAGATTTTTAAGTTGTGATTACTGAATCAAACTCAGTTCAATCGTTCCTGTTCTTCTTTTGAACCTGTCTTCCCCGATCTTCTCCCTTTCAACTTATTATTTCCAAAGTTCAATGTATAGGTGACATTCAGGATGGTCGTTTCAAAATCCAACTTTGCATAGGTATCCAGGTTTTCACTGGGAAGGTTTGTGATCATCCTCATTTTATTGGTTCCGAACATGTCATTGTATGATATCCGAACATAGGAATTGGCAAACTTCTTTTCCAAACCCAAATCCAGTGATCCCATGGCGCCAAACTCCATGATACCATATAAACTTTGCGACTGATAGTAACCGGATATTTCCGCAGTAATCGTTTTAGCAATTCTAAACTTCTGAGTTCCATTGACACTGAATGTCGTTATGGAAAGAGTTAGAGGATCATCGGTATAAAGTGCCTTTATCTTATTTATACTACCCATACCATTGAGTTGAATATCCCACCACTTGGTAACCTGTATGGGAAATGATAACACGACGCTAAAATTATCTTTATATGAAAGATTCTGAGCGGTGCTCACTTGCTTATTGTCACTATTTATTTTAGGCTGGAAGAGTGAGATAGAATTTTTATCATGGCTGTATTGCAACGAAAAGAGGATGGACTTATGTCGGTATTCCAGTTTCATTGCATCTGTAAAGGAAGGGAGCAAAGAAATATTCCCGCTATAAAAATTGTTGGGATCGTTGAATATCACAAAAGGCGCCAGTTGAAAGAAGGAAGGACGCGTTATCCTGCGACTATAGGAAGTCACCCAACTATTATTCTTGTTGATCTTATGATTAAGAAAAAGACTCGGAAACCACTTACCATAGTTGCGGTCGATCACATCTTTTTGAGTTTCTGTATCGATATTGGTGATGGTATGTTCATAACGAAGGCCAACCTGAACATCCAGTTTGTCGGATGCTTTAATGGTCGATGAAACATAACCCGCACCTATATTTTCCTGCATCGTGGCATCAACGGTGAGGGCATTATCAACGGTCCAACCTCCATTTTCCAATTTATCAACGATAATATTATTGCCAAGAGAAGTAAACGATCCCTTCCCGCCAGCCTCAATGGTAATACGATCACTTATTTTTCCCATAAAATCAACGGCCGTTGTAAAGATGTCGATACCTGTATCTTTCCGGCTACGAAGTTGTGAACTAGTGGTTGGATTACCCTGGGGATCATAATAGTCCTGGTAATAATCGGTTGGGTTTGACGAGTTATAGCCAATCTGATCTACATCAACAGAGAATGAATAATCTTCATTGAATTCGTGTTTCAGATTGATGTTTCCCAGCAATTGACGCCAGTCATTTTGTTCAACGGTGTTCATCAGAATAGTATTATAAGGGTTTTGATTAATAGTTCGTGAGATATTCGCCAGCGCATCCATATCCCACTTGCGATCAAAGACGCTGAACATTCCGCCTATCGTAGTTTTTTTCCCTATGTTCCAGTCGGCACCAATACTTCCAGAGTTGATGCCTGTATAGGAATCTCTGTTATTATAACTGGTGGTTTCATTGCGCTCATTATTGATCGGGATCGCCCATCGCGTATTAAAATATTGTGTGGAATAATCGTTGCGCGTAGTAAGGTCTCCAAATACATTCAGCTTTTTACTTCGGCTGTTCATATTCAGTGTACCCCCGAACTTACCTCTCCGGCCATAGCCAGTGAAGAGAGAGAGACTTCCATTCGTTCCCCTGTCTTCTGTTTTCTTCATCACGATATTAATCATACCGGCATCACCTTCGGCTTCATATTTAGAAGGTGGTGTGGTGATCAGCTCAATGCGATCAATATTTTCAGCATTCATGCCATCCAGCATCTGCACCACCGCTGCCATGGGAATCCTCGATATTTTTCCATTGATCATAATTCTTACTCCCTGCTTGCCTGAGAGTGATACCGCACTATTCATTTTATCGACAGTTACGCCCGGGGAACGCTGCAAGACATCCAGTGCGGTCCCTCCTGCCCTGCTGATATTACTTTGAACATTAATGATCGTGCGATCAATTTTCTGCTCAAACATCGGCCGTTCCGCTCTGATCACTACCTCATCCAGTTGCTCCACTTTTTCGGGAGCGGTTATCTTTCCAAGAACAAGCGGTGAATTGTTTTTATTTAGATTAAAAAGCTTGGTTGTAATTTCCTGATATCCAATAGCGCTCACTGAAATAAAATAACTTCCTGGCTGATCAGTTTCAATCATAAAATTACCTTCGCTATTGGAGACTTGTCCCTTTACCATGGCGGAGTCAATGCTGCTCAATAGCAGTACACTGGCATAAGGCAAAGAAGAAGCTTTTTCATCTTGCACAACACCTCTCACTACCAATTGCGCCTGAGTAGCAAAAGGGAAGCACCATCCAAGGAACAATAAAATTATAGATAGGCCAACCTTCATATGATCATACATTAAAAAAGGAAGTTAAATTTTGATAAAATATCTTGTCTCATATATTCAATCATCTACTGGACAATTAGAAATGGAAACAAAATAAACCTGCCGGATGGTAATCGTATTTTCGGGTTACTATCCGCCAGGTTACCAGTATGAAACTACTATTTTTTTGGCGTTGTGGTATCAACCACTTCATACAGGTGGGTCTTCACCATTGTTCTTATTTTTTCTGTGTCGTCCATGAATTTAAAAATCTCCATCAACTCATTGGTACTCTTTCCCTGCTTTGCCTTATCCATAATTGCGGCATAATCCATATTTCTCAACTGGGAAGCTGAGGTGAATCCATTAACAGCAGCCACATCATAGTCATTATCGTTTTTGAATCCGCGCGTCCATATACTCCAACTATTAAGTTTGCCCATATCAATAGCTGCCTGATGTATGGGCATATAGGCTTTTTCTTCCATAGCGTAATAGCGATCATTGTCATTCACTTTCATGGAAGTCACCATCATATATTTATTTGGCAACTCAGAAGAAATACCCATTGCCCTGAACATGGTCTCCGAATAAGCCAGGTTTCTGACCGAGTTGGTTTTTTTCAAAACATCGTTGTATTTCTCACCCCATGCTTTTTTAAACTCATCTACCGTGATACCGCCTAATGCTGCCTCCAGATTTTCATAAGCATCAACCGTGACATAATTGTAAGGACTATCCGTGCCCGTGTTATGTACATAAAATAATGTCCAACCCAGCATTTTCCCCTCATTGACACGAGTTTGATGAATTTTCTTCCATTCTTTTTCATTGGCTAAAAATGCATCGCCTCCACCAGCGGGCACCTTCATATAATTGACTATTGCAACAGTTTGCGCATTGGACATCAAAGTCACCAGACATAATGCCAATAGAAATAACATTCTTTTCATAGTTAATTGGGTTAGGTTGTGTGTTAAGTTGTACAAATAATTAATTACGCTTCAATTGTTTTCTCTAAAATATACCACGCATCCAGTAGCTAATATTTCAATGCTTCAAGGGGTATTTGGGGTAGCCTGAATCATCATAGATTCCGGGTATCTAAAATTCAGGGTTAAATCATAATTCAATGAGTGAAATCGGGTCAAATTCAAGCACTTTTGAGTCAATTTATGCTTGCATTATTTTATTCCGTTCTTTTTAGATGGGTTAGCCCATGGTGATCTTTCAATCGAGGTTGGTAAGCACCACCTTCCTGAACTCAACCTCCGATCCTTCCGCTTGCAAGGCGATATTCCCTTCGCTGGCGGTACAATTAGTCCCATGATTTACCATTACTCCGTTGACCCAAACTTTAATGGAATTACCGGCACATTCGATTTTCATATTATTCCACTCACCCACCGGTTTTTCTGAACCATCAGTGAGATTTAAAATTCTTCTTCCTTTACCTTCAGTGATCCCCCACTCTTCTTTGGGTCCCCTTCTTGACTCCATATCAGGAACAGTAATATCTTCAACTATACACCAGAAATCACCGGCATTTTCATGCATCATTTGAACTTCAATGGATTTAGGAAACATTTTATACAATGCCCTTGGCGTGGAGGCAAAAACCAAAACACCACAATTTCCAGGCACCCCGGCAAAACGATACTCAACTTCGAGGGCAAAATTTTCATACACAGCATCCGTAATAATATGACCATTGGGTGTACCCAGACTCACCAACATTCCATCTCGAACAAGGAATGGACTTTGCAATGTACTTGAAGTATCAAGTGCCGGCACATCAATGTGCCAGCCATTTAGATCGTTGCCATTAAATAAGCTAATCGTCTCTTTGCTTTTAGGAGGCTGACATGATATGATCATGAAGATGAATGCTGAGCATATAAAAATAGAAAGGGTATTAAGTAATAATTTCATATTGCAAACAGGTTGTAGGCTACTTTTCGTGAAGGATCAAATTAAAGGTATACTTTCTTATTTCAAAATCAACCAGGATGTGCTTTCAAATCAGTGAATTTCCACTTGACCACTGATTTATCCATTCAAGAAAAGTCAACTCATTCTATCCTAAAATATTTTACCTTACTTTTCAAAGTAATTACTGAAACAGAACATTAAACCATATCATGAAACTTTTACATTTCTTCGCGCTCTGCCTCTTATGCCTATCCATTGAAACTAAAGGATTAGTGCATGTGCAAAAGAAACCTTTAGCACCAAAAACATACGCTGATAGTACCAAGGGCTGGCGAAAATTATTTAATGGTAAAGACCTTACCGGCTGGAAACATGTTGGCCCTGGTTATATGACTGTGGAAAACGGCATAATCAAAACACATGAGGGCATGGGTCTTTTATATTGGGCTGGCGAAAAGTTTGGCAACTGCACCATTCGTGTCGTTTGGAGGATGGAGAAGGAAAATAGCAATGCCGGTTTTTTTATTCGCATTCCCATCGAACCAAAAGAGGAAATGATGCCGGTGTATTATGGCTATGAAGTACAGATCGATAATCACCCTGAACTTTCGGATGAAGATGAATATCATTCCACTGGCATGCTCTACGCGTTCACCAAACCGTTAGCGATTGCCTGGAAGCCGGGACCCGAGTGGAATACATTTGAAATTACTCTCGACGGAGACCGTACTATCGTGATGCTCAATGGAGTTAAAGTCACTGACTTTAAAGAAGGTGATCCGGTACCTCCGCGGAAATTTGATTTTGAACCGTTTCCAGGCAAGAGACCTGAATACGGATACATCGGCATGCAAAATCATGGAGAGCATGATGTCGTGTTCTTCAAGGAAGTTTCCGTTAAACCTCTTCCAAAAAGTAACAGCAAAAAAGGTAAATCAAAATCGAAATAACTTTTACATCGATCATGAAAAAAGAAATACAACAAAAATCATTTAAACAGACGAGGCGGGATTTTATTAAGCAAGCAAGTTCTGGCGTTGCGGGAGCTGCTGTATTTTCTATTGTTCCAAACTTTACCGTGAGCGGTCTTGGCCATGTGGCTCCCAGCGATAAATTATACATTGCTGCGATAGGTTGTGGAGGAGAAGGTGAAAATGATATTCAGCATTACGCGAATGCACCAAAGAAAAATGCAGTGGTGTCTTTCTTATGCGATGTAGATGATCGCATGGCTGCACCGCGATTGAAAGAATTTCCCAAAGCAAAATTTTATCACGACTGGCGCGAAATGTTTGATCAAGAAAATAAGAATTTCGATGCTGTCACAGTGGCCATACCCGATCATAACCACGCCATCGTTGGGCTCAGCGCCATGCAATTGAACAAACATCTTTATTTGCAAAAGCCACTATCGCATGATATCTATGAAGCACGCGTTCTTACCGAAGCGGCAAAGAAATATAAAGTAGTTACGCAAATGGGCGACCAGGGAGCATCGAGTGATGGCATGTTCACCTTACGTGAATGGATAGAAGCCGGACTGCTGGGAGACATCACCAAAGTATATTGCTGGACCGACCGACCGGTTTGGCCGCAGGGCATCGCCTGGCCCGACAAACATCCAAAAGTGCCAAAAGAGCTGAAGTGGGATTTATGGTTGGGAACAGCAGAACAAACAGAATATGTAGACAACCTAGTGCCATTCAACTGGCGTGGTTGGTGGAGGTTTGGAACAGGTGCTCTTGGCGACATGGGTTGTCACATTATGGGACCTCCATTTAAATTGCTAGGATTAGGTTATCCCTCTGAAGTATCGGGCAGCGCCAGTACCGTTTACAATGGAATTTTTTCTGAAGCCGACTACCCGGAAAGCGGGCCTGTCTCCTGCTCACTGCGATTCAAGTTTACTCAGAAGAACGGTAAAAACCTGGATCTGTATTGGATGGACGGAGGCATTACCCCTGAACGTCCTTTCGAGTTAGACCCTGAATCGAATATGAATGATATCCTGGGTGACTGGCCAGAAGTACATGATTTTGAAGGGAGTACTTTGTTTATTGGCACAAAAGGAAAAGCTGCATGTGGTTGGGGTGGTCGCAATCCCATACTACTTCCGCTCTCCCTAAACGATGTGATTAATGTTCCTAAAAAATATACGCGTGTGCCAGGCGATATGGACGGCCATTGGTGGCAATGGGTGGACGCCTGCATTGCCGGATATGGAAAGATGGAAGTGTCCTCTCCTTTTGAAGGCTATGCAGGCCCGTTAACGGAGACTGTGCTAATGGGTAATTTATTGCTTCGCACATTCAGTTTGCGAGAGAAAATTACTCGCAAAGATCCGGTGTATGGAGACATGACTGGTTTCACTTACCCTGGCAGATATATTTCCCATCAATGGGATGCTGAAAATATGCGCGTAACCAACTTTGAGCCAGCCAATCAATTTGTGAAACGAACGTATCGTAAAGGCTGGGGAGAATTGAAATTGTAGAAGTAGCATATGATCTGAAAATAACGTTGAAGCATTTCATCGTTGTATGATTTTATGGTTGGTACCGTATCAACCATAATTATCATTTAGGTAGGTATTCCGTCCATCACGGTTTAAATTGCTTCGGCGCATGTAACGGTAATGAAATGAATTGGAAAAGTATTCCATCAATCCGCAACGAGTTTGATTTTCGAGTGGCGGGGAGATGGCTTCTCTATGGATTAATTGTAGGTGTAATCAGTGGACTCGGAGCCATTTTATTTCAAACGCTCCTCGAAATAGTAAAAGAGTATGCCATGGTTCATTGGATGGGCCTTGAACCCGGCAGCCCAGGTGGTGAAGTTCCGATCATTAAATTAATACAAGGAAATTTTAATCCTATTTATGTAGTGCTTATTCCGGCAGCCGGAGGGCTCGTGGCTGGATTTTTCGTCTATACTTTTGCGCCTGAAGCTGAAGGTCACGGAACAGATGAAGCGATTAAATCATTTCATAAAAGACGTGGTGTCATTCGACCGGCCGTACCCATTGTTAAATTGATCGCTTCTATAATTACTCTTGGTACTGGTGGATCAGGCGGAAGAGAGGGTCCAATCGCTCAGATTGGAGCAGGGTTTGGAAGTTTCTTATCGATGCGTTTAGGGCTTGATGTAAGAACACGCAGGTGGTTGCTGGCCGCAGGCATGGGTGCTGGCATTGGCAGCATTTTTCGTGCACCACTGGCCGGGGCATTATTTGCTGCCGAAGTTTTGTATTCCTCAGCGGAGGTAGAGGCTGAAGTGATCCTACCCGCCGTAGTATCTTCCATCATTGCCTATTCCGTTTATTCTTTTCGATTTGGCTGGGAGCATATATTTACCAACGTTAGCGAACATGGTTTCTCTAACCCTCTGGAACTTATTCCTTATTCAATTGAAGGTGTTGTATTGGCACTTGCTGCATTACTTTTTGTAAAGTCATTTTACGGTATGCGTGGCGTGTTTACACGTTGGAACATTCCAAAAATTTTAAAGCCTGCTATTGGTGGAGCGCTCACCGGCATCATCACACTCACCCTTATTGAACTGACCAATGATCATAAATATATCATTGCTGTCATGGGCGGAGGCTACGGAATTTTACAGGAAATTTTCCAGAACGGGCTTGTCAATATAAGCTTGCTCGCGCTGTTGCTGGTGGCTTTCGGTAAAATTTTAACCACCTCATTCACGATCGGATCAGGTGGAAGTGCTGGCGTGTTCGGTCCATCGATGGTGATTGGTGGCACGTTAGGCGCAGCCATCGGCTTTTTGATGCAATTCGTATTTCCAGGCATACAACTATATCCTTCCACATTCGCCATTGTAGGCATGGCTGGATTTTTCGCGGCAGCAGCCAACACCCCGATTTCTACGATAATCATGGTCAGTGAACTCACCGGAAATTATGAATTACTATTACCGAGCATGTGGGTGTGTTCCATATCGTATATGGTAGCGCGCAAATGGAGCATCTACAAAGGACAGGTGCCCAGTAAAATGTATTCGCAAGCGCACTTTGGAGAATACGCGCACGATATTTTTGAAACCACGCATGTGCAGGAATCCTTCAAATCCGGAAGAAGTATTGAATCCCTTTCACCAGAAGTTGGTGGTGAGCAAATCATCAAGTTGATGACCGAAAAAAAACAGCGCATATTTCCTGTGCTCGACCATGACCACACTATTTTAGGGGTCTTCACCACAACTGATATTACAAAAATGCTCCTGGAGGGCAGAGAATCAACTACGTTGGCAAAAGATTTAATGCAGCCGGTTTTATTAGAAGTTGGTCCTGGCGATACTATTCGTAAAGCACAGCAGATCATGATGGAACACCAGGTGGAAGAACTGCTGGTGGTGGATGACCATCAGCAGCCCGCTAACATCATTGGTGTTATTACTGCCGCAGATATTATCCGAACCTATAATCGAAAACTCTCAGAGAAGAAATTTGGTAACGATAAAGACGAAGCCATGCCGAGTGATGATGCCGTGGTAGGCAATCTGATGCTCAAGAATATCATTGAAAGGGATGTCATGACGATCAGCCCCGATGCTACGTTGCGTGAATTGGTAAAAGTAATCACTAATTCCAAACGAAATATTTTTCCGGTGGTGGGAGAACATGGCAAATATTTTGGTATCATCTTACTGAATGATGTGCGCAAAGTGATGTTTGACGTCATCAAATATGATGAACTCAAAGTGAATGATATCATGACCGCTGCCCCTGGCCTGGTCAATATTGATGATACCATGAATGCGGTCCTGGAGAAGTTTGAAAGTACAAATGCCTGGAATCTCCCCGTGGTGGACCGGTACAACCGTTATCGGGGGTTGGTTTCTAAATCAACAATTTTCTCAGTGTATCGAAATCAGCTTCTTCTTAAAACCACACAGTAAGGAGAAGTGCTTCATGAAGGCCTATTAATAGCCATCATGATTTGCTTCAAAATATCGGTGATGTGACATAATTGATCTAGCCAACCATAACCTTTGCTAATTATTTCTTCGAATAAATAATTTCTGAAAACCTTTCAAACAAAGATGTAGTCGCAATATGGTTAAACGGTATATGCTGCGTGTAAATACTAGCGGCTATGCCTGATTTGAAATCAATGTAATAATAAGTATTGAACAAGCCACCCCACATAACTGTGCCCGGTTGTCTTCCGTAATTTTTAGAATTATTATCAATCATAAACGCTAATCCCCATTTCGTATTCTCGTCCATTAGTCCATTGAAATTACAACACCAGCCGGGATCAAACTTTCTGCCCTTCGGACTTAGGTTAATATCTCCGATTTGATTATGCGTCATTTCATCCAAGGTTGCTTGGCTTAATATTCTTCCGCCCTCATAGGCACCATCGTTCAACAGGCATTGCAATAGTTTAGTGTAGTCCGAAGGGGATGAAAACAATCCACCGCCACCACTTAATAGGGTTGACTTAGTAGCAGGAATCCTATCGGACAATTCATTTAATGGTTGTTGGCCATCATCGCCCCTGCTACCATAAGAGACGATGAAGGACTGAAGGGAATCCGGCACATTGAAAAAGGTGCGGTTCATTTTAAGAGGCATGGTGATATTCTTTCGGAAATATTCTTCGAGATCCAAACCACTGACTTTTTCAACCAGT
>JAHEMS010000345.1 GCA_024643595.1 Bacteroidota bacterium | reverse complement strand
TTGAAAGCGTTGAATTCATTCCTGGTGCCGCCTCCGCTCTCTACGGGCCAAATGCATTCAACGGTATTTTGTTAGTAAACAGCAAAAGCCCGTTTGAATACCAGGGACTTAGTGCCTTTGCTAAATACAGTATGAATCACACTAATGGAGGAACTTCATATTTAGATAATGCGGGACAAAAAGGTCCCATCGGACCAGGTTCAGCCCAGCCCATGTGGGAAGGCGCACTTCGTTATGCTAAAGCATTTAATAATCGGTTTGCCTTTAAACTAGCCGTTTCATACAGCCGTGCAACGGACTGGTATGGCACCAATATGCAAGATAAAAACCCTGAACGTCAGGGCAATCTTAGCTTCAATCCCGGTGCGGACCGTGTGCATGCCTTTGGCGATGAAGTGGCAAACAGCCTTGGTCTTGTTAAAATCTCGTTAGCCCCCGCATTAGCTAATACACCATTAAGTCCATTCACCCAATGGCTACCTGATCAGGTGGTTTCCAGGACTCCCTACAATGAACAATATCTCGTCGATTATAACGCTAAAAACCTTAAAGCTAACGTTGGCTTTAATTACCGGATTACGGATAAGCTCGAGTTGGTTTACTTGTTGAATTATGGTGCAGGAACATCTGTCTATACGGGTGCGCAGCGCTACTCCCTAAAAGATTTCAATATTCAACAACACAAGCTGGAATTAAAAGGTGACAATTTCTTCTTAAGAGGTTACACCACCATCGAAGACTCCGGAGATTCTTATATTGCTGATTTGACAGGAATTTTAATCAATGATTCTTGGAAATCCAATTCACAATGGTACACCGATTATTCGGTTGGCTACCTTACCTATTTAGCAGGCTTGGCTGGTGCCGGTCAATATAATCCAACATTGCCTCCCAGTATTTCGCAACAAGAGGGTGCACATAATTTCGGACGCAACCGAGCAGACGTAGGAAGGCTTATCCCTGGAACACCTGAATTTGAAAATGCAAAGAGCACGGCACGTTCTAAGGTAATTCCTTCCGGATCTTTGTTTAATGATCAAACTAAACTTTACCATTTAGAAGGTCAATACAACTTCAAGAATCAAATAAAATTCATGGAGTTGTTAATGGGAGGCACCTACCGCCTTTATGATTTAAATTCCAATGGAACTATTTTCGCTGATACGGCCGGCAATGACATTACCATTCAGGAAATGGGTGCATACGTTCAGGCTTCCAAAAAAGTATTCAATGATAAGCTTAAACTGACGGGCTCCGTGCGTTGGGATAAAAATGAAAACTTTGATGCACAGATTAATCCCCGAATTTCTGGTGTCTATTCAGTTACGCCACAGCAGAATTTTAGGGTATCCTATCAGTCGGGATTTAGAATGCCAACCACCCAAAATCAGCACATTGATTTAAATGCCGTAAGCGCAAGATTGATTGGTGGTCTTCCGCAATACATTGAATCGAGGAATGCCTTGCAGTATGCATATGATCTACGATCAGTTGTAAATTACACAGCAGCAGTGGCGGCTAACTCGGCAAACCCGACGGCTATTGGTGATCCTAAAAACCTCGCCCTGTTAAGGCCGGTCAACTCAGTAGCAACCGTTAAGCCTGAGCAAGTGAAGTCTATTGAAGTTGGGTATAAGGGATTGTTAGGATCTAAGCTTTTGCTTGACATCGTCTATTACCGCAATACCTACAATGATTTCATTGCCGCCCAATTCGTACGTAAAGCGGCCGGTATTATTGACATTGCAGGCATGGCCACCGACCCTACCTATAATTTTGATCCACGCACGGAACAAAATATACGGAATGCTCAAACTTTGTTAACGCCCATTACCACGCTGGGAAAAGAAAACACATTTTCCATACCTACCAATATTGACCGTACGTTGACCGCGCAGGGCTTTGCGATCGGATTGGATTACAGTTTTCCGAAAGGATATAGACTGGGTGGTAACTATAACTGGAATAAATTGAGTGATGCTGCACAGTTAGCGGCAGATGGTTTCCTTGCTGAGTTTAATACGCCTGAACACAAATACAATTTCACCTTTGGTAACCGTAAAGTGACGGACAAATTTGGATTCAACGTTTCCTATCGTTGGCAGGATGCCTTCTTGTGGGAGTCTTCCTTCGCGCAAGGAAATGTACCAGCCATCGGTACTGTAGATGCTCAAGTCAGCTATCGTTTGAAGGAGATGAAATCCGTAGTTAAACTCGGCGGATCCAATCTTACCAATGAGCGCTACGTGCTAAACTATGGAGGACCAACGCTTGGCGCGATATATTACATTTCACTCACCTTTGATCAACTCATGAAATAACCCTTAGCCATATCATGACTATGAAAAATAAATTTTTAATTTCTCTTCTCGCCATTGTTACGGTGGGAGCATGCACCTATGATTTCCCGGAAAAGACTGAACCATCATCTGGGGAAGCAAACTTTGGAAAATACGTAGCTATTGGTAGTTCATTTACTGCTGGCTTTTCCAATGGCGCATTGTATGACGCAGCGCAGAAGGCTTCATGTCCTGCCATCCTTGCCACACAAATGAAAATTACAGGAGGTGGAGAATTCAATCAGCCTGACATTAATGCTGCTAATGGATGTTACAACCCAGCGAACTGTACCGCCGCGGGACGCTTAAGATTAAAAGGATTAGCAAGCCCTACGCCCACTCCCACTACTCCAGGCAATCCGATTATTTCATACAGCGGGGATAAAGCGAAGCTTAATAATTTTGGAGCATATGGCATAAGTATTCAATTGTCCTTAGCAGCTGCAACAAGTGGCCCGGCTTCAATAGCCAACCCGTATTATAATCCTTATTTTGCCAGATTCGCCAAAGATCCGAGCGTAAACGGAAGTACCGGTTCAAGTATGATTTCTGATGCTGCCGCAGCGTTAGCCAGTGGTGGAACTTTTTTCACTTTTCAGCTCGGCGCTGATGATGTGCTTGCCTATGCTCTCAATGGAGCCGATCAGAACGATCCGACAAAGCCACTTACACCAGTCGCGAATTTTTCCGGTGCCTACAGCCTTGCGTTATCCACGACTCTGGGCGCTAATGCAACTGCTAATGGTGCAGTGATCAATATTCCTGATATTTCAAGCCTCCCTCATTTTTCACTCGTCCCTTACAACGCGATCCCATTGGACGCAGCTACGGCAGCTGGAATTACGGCATTACTGGCCAACAATTACAATGCTTTTTTAGATGGTATGACGGCTCTTACTGTGATTACTGCAGATGAAGCCGCGAAAAGAAAACTGGTGTATAAAGCTGGCCAAAATGCCATCCTAATTAACGATGAAACATTGACTGATTTGACTCCCTATATGGCCGGTCCTTATGCCGGGCTTCTTCCGTATGCTAAAGCAAGACAAACTGCCTCCACGGACCTAATTCCACTAGGCACATCGGCCATTCTCGGAAAGAACGGTTCTTTTGGAGTACTTGGTGTATCCGAACCGTTGGCCGATAAATATATTTTGATACCATCTGAAATCACTCAGATTCAAACCAGCACTGACGCCTTTAACGGTCATATCAAATCACAAGTGGATGCTTCCGCAGCAAGACTTGTTTTAGTTGATTTAAATAAAATATTTAAAGACTTAAAAACAGCTACTGATTATATCAATGGCTCAAGTATTTCCTCTAGTTTGTCACCTCCATTCGGTGCATTCTCCACGGATGGCATTCATCCTAATTCCAGAGGATATGCATATCTGGCAAACAAGATGATATCTGCTATTAACGGAAAATGGAAATCCTCCATACCACTTTGTAATCCTAACGACTACGTGGGTAACGAACTTCCAGTTCCTTAGTAAAATCAAAACCAGAATAAAACAAAAAGGTCGATTTTATCAATCGACCTTTTTTATTAAAACAATTCTTTTGCGATCCTGTAAATGGGGTCAGATTTTCCCATCGAATAGAAGTGAAGTGTGGGTACTCCCCTTTTAATCAATTCCCTGGACTGCTGTATCGCCCAATTAATTCCTACCTCTTTTAATGAAGTAATGTCTTTACATTTTTCGGCTTCCTCTGATAACTCTTCCGGTATATCGATATGAAATGTTTTTGGTAATACCGTAAGCTGAGTTCTTCCGGTCAGCGGCTTGATGCCAGGAATTATCGGAACCGTAATTCCCGCCTCACGGCATTTATCGACAAAATCAAAATACTTCTTATTATCAAAAAACATTTGGGTAACAATATATTCAGCCCCCATGTCCACTTTCAACTTCAGGTATTTAAGATCGCTCTTTAAATTGGGTGCATTGAAATGCTTTTCGGGGTAACCCGCCACACCAATACAAAAATTGGTAGGTGCAGCACTCTCTAATTCTTCATCCAGGTAAGTTCCCTTATTCATCTTCACCACCTGCTCCAGCAACTCTGAGGCATACTTATGTCCATCCGGTTCTGCCACAAAGCGGTTCTCACTTTTAATGGCATCCCCTTGTAAGACTAACACATTATCTACGCCTAAAAAATGTAGATCAATCAACGCATTCTCTGTTTCTTCTTTACTAAATCCACCACAAATGATGTGAGGAACGGTATCAACCTTATAGTGATTTTGTATAGCTGCGCAAATCCCTACAGTACCGGGTCGCTTCCGGGTAGATATTTTTTCAAGTAATCCTCCGTCCTTTTTCCGATATACATATTCCTCCCGG
>JAHEMS010000344.1 GCA_024643595.1 Bacteroidota bacterium | reverse complement strand
TCATCACGTTGATTTAAAACTGGAAACAGAACTCAGGGAGATAAAAGGCGATAATAACGGTCGAGTACGTGAAGTCATTACCAATTCTGGCGAATCGATTTCTTGTCAATTTGTTGGTTTGGCGGTAGGGGTGTCTCCTAATATCAATTTTCTTTCCGGCTCAGGAATTGAAAATAAGAAAGGAGTGTTGGTCAATGAATTTCTCGAAACTAATGTTCCCGATGTCTTTGCAATAGGTGATTGTGCAGAGCGTAAGATTGAATTGCCCGGCCGAAAAAACATAGAGCAGGTATGGTATACCGGGCGAATGATGGGTGAAGTAGTCGCTCAAACAATTTGTGACGTTAAAACAAAATATGAACCTGGACCCTGGTTTAACTCTGCTAAGTTTTTTGATATTGAATATCAAACGTATGGCTGGGTAGGGGCTGAAACAACAGCACAGCAGGAAGATTTTTATTGGGAGCATAACGACGGGAAAAAAGCAATGCATTTCGTATGGGATAAAGCTTCTGGGGTTTTTGTAGGGATTAATTCATTCGGCATTCGACTTCGACATGAATGTTTTGATTGCTGGTTAAGAGAAAATAGAACAATACAGTTTGTTTTATCACATTTGAAGGAGGCCAATTTTGATCCTGAATTTTTTGCGCATTATGAAACAATCATTGCTTCAAACATTGGATCAAAATTTCCATCATTAAAATTAGAAATCAATTCGTAGACCTATGAAAGTAATTAAAATTATTGGGTTAGGTCTATTTGCGGTTGGCTTCATAACTTTTAATGGGTTATTCTTTAGTGCAAAATATAAACTTACCAGACAAGTAATTGAAAATTCCATTCCTGACTCTACCAAGTCAGCGATTTTTGTTGAGGCTTCATCGGAGATGTCAGATCACGAGGAGAGCTCTGTTTTTTTATTTGTCGCTGACTTGAATCAGGCATTTGATAGGGCAAATGAAATTCAGCTTGGTGTTTATGGAATTACCCAGGAAGAGGTTCTTGATTTAGTAGCCAGAAGCGGCAAAACATTTTCACTGGCCTCGGTTGATTCACTTTATTTGGGTAAGGATGAGGTAAGTGTATTTAAACTAAAAGCGTTCAAGGATTATACGAAGTGGATGGATAACCAACAGTTCTCATCACACGAAGAATTGAGGAATAAAATTGAAGAAGCTGTGTCTAAAATTCATACCTATGCACTGATTAATCAGGTTGGATTTGACCGGTACCAGGTTAAAGACCTGGTGTATTCGATTACACAAGAATCTTCGACTAGTCCGATTAAAACAAACCCGGGACTATTTCTTTTCATGACTTTTGGCTTTTGCATGGTTGGGGCACTCCTCTTTATCCTACCCAAGGTTAAATTGCCGGAAGGGATAAAAAACAACAATGTCTTTTATAATAGCATGAAAAATACGGGGTGGCTGGGAGTACTTACGGGTACTTGGCTTATCGTATTTTATGTAGTACTGTATTTTTTTCCTGCATATATGACTAACTGGGTTTCAATGATGGACCCTATTAGCAAAACTATCAATGGAAATAGTGCGGGAAGGTTTTTTCTATACGGATTCATCTATACCATTTGTATTCTGGTCATGGGCCTGCGGATGCTCATTCATTATCGGCATAGCAGATACCAGATACTTCGCACGGGTTCCGTCATGTTTTTTCAAACCGCATTTGCATTTTTAATTCCCGAGATTTTGATTCGTCTCAATAAGCCATATTTCGATTTCAAAAATATTTGGCCATTGGATTATAGTTTCTTTTTTGATTCACGAATCAATGAATTGATCTCTCATGGTACCCTCGGAATATTCATGTTAGGTTGGGGCATTGCCTTAGTCATTATTGCTGTTCCAGTGTTTGTTTATTTCTTTGGGAAAAGATGGTATTGTTCATGGGTTTGCGGTTGTGGCGGATTGGCCGAAACCTTGGGTGATCCATATCGTCAACTTTCAAATAAGTCAACAAATGCCTGGCGAGTGGAGCGGTGGATGATTCATGGTGTATTAGTATTTGCCGTGACGATGACGGCAGGAGTCATTTATACCTATTGGTCGGGATCGTCTTGGGTGTTTTTCTTTGATAGTTATCAATTACGCGAAGTATACGGGGTCTTTATTGGTGCTGGCTTTGCTGGAGTGGTTGGCACAGGGTTTTATCCGCTAATGGGCAACCGTGTATGGTGTCGGTTTGGATGCCCGCTGGCTGCCTATCTGGGAATTATTCAGCGTTTTAAATCCAGGTTCAGGATTACAACCAATGGAGGGCAGTGTATTTCTTGCGGTAACTGTTCTACCTATTGCGAAATGGGAATTGATGTACGATGGTATGCGCAACGCGGTCAGAATATTGTTAGATCATCATGTGTCGGTTGTGGAATTTGTTCTTCTGTTTGCCCGCGTGGCGTCCTTAATCTTGAAGTGAAAAAGGAAACCGGAAGATTTGGAAAACCAATTCTGATTGGTAACAATCATGTTAAAAACGTTGAATAATTTATTTTGTAAGAATAATCAGAATGAAAGGTGAGTGTGGTTAAGGTAATCATTCCAGCATTTAATGAAGAGAATGGAGTTGGTCATGTAATCGATGAGGTTCCGGCACATCTGGTTACTGAAATTATTGTGGTAAATAATGCCTCGACAGATAAGACGGTTGACATAGCGGCAACGGCCGGAGCGACTGTTTTACATGAGCCTGTTCCTGGTTATGGCAGAGCTTGCCTGAAAGGAATCGACTATTTAAAAACATCTGATGTCAAGCCGGATATAGTAGTGTTTATTGATGCTGATCATTCTGACTATCCGGAAGAAATAGAGTTGCTCATTGAACCAATTGTGAATCAAATGGCTGATTTGGTGATCGGCTCACGTGCTTTAGGGAACAGGCAGAAAGGATCTATGACACCACAACAGATTTTTGGGAATTGGTTGGCAACACGTTTACTTAGAATATTTTATGGGGTATCATTTACTGATCTTGGCCCATTTAGGGCCATTACCTATTCGCGGCTCATTGAATTGGATATGCAGGATAAAACTTTTGGGTGGACGGTGGAGATGCAACTGAAAGCAGCAAAACGTGGTTTACGGTGTGTGGAAGTTCCTGTTCGTTATCGTAAGCGAATAGGCTTTTCCAAAATCAGCGGCACAGTTAAAGGAACGGTGATGGCAGGATATAAAATATTGTATACTATTTTTAGATACTTCTAATTGTTGCGATAAAAATTCAAATGTAATAACCTGGACTATTGGCGAGCGGCCTGAAGCAAATGGAAATTATCATACTATCATTTTACAGTCTTTCGCTTCTCTATATTTTTCTTTTCAGTCTAGGGCAATTGCATCTTGCCTGGATTTACATTCAAACAAAAAAGTTTAAAGTTGAGGAGCCGAACCCCTTAGTGATTTACCCGTATGTTACTGTGCAGCTTCCGGTATATAATGAAAAATATGTGATCGAGCGATTGCTTGAATCCATTAGTAAATTGGACTATCCAAAGAATAAAGTTGAGGTTCAGGTTCTTGACGACTCTACGGATGAAACGAGCGATATCATTGCTAGAAAAATCGAGGCCCTATTATTTTTAGGAATACCAATACACCATATCCATCGAAAGGAGAGAGCCGGATTTAAGGCAGGCGCATTAGCGGCAGCCCTGCCATCTGCAAAAGGTGAGTTCATTGCCATCTTTGATGCAGATTTTTTGCCCTCATCGGATTTTTTACTAAAGACAATTCCTTACTTCGCAGATTCGAAAATTGGAGTTGTTCAAACGAGATGGGGACATATCAACAAAAATTATTCTACGCTTACCAAGCTTCAAGCCTTTGGCTTAGATGCTCACTTTTCAATTGAACAAACAGCTCGTAATGCCTCCGAAAGTTTCATTAATTTTAACGGCACGGGAGGTATATGGAGAAAGACTTGCATTGAAGATGCTGGTGGCTGGAGCGCTGATACACTTACCGAGGATCTTGATTTGAGTTATCGTGCTCAATTGAAAGGCTGGAAATTTAAATATCTGGAAGATATAGCATGTCCGGGTGAGCTGCCGATGATCATGACCGCTATTAAATCCCAGCAATTCCGATGGAACAAAGGTGCTGCTGAAAATGCAAGAAAGAATTTTGGTAAAGTGCTGCGGCAATCACTTCCGTTAAAAAATAAGATACATGCATTTTTTCATCTTTTTAATAGCTCGGTATTCATATCCATATTGATTGCAGCATTGTTGAGTATCCCTATGCTGATTATAAAGCAAAATAATTCTGAAATTAACTGGTTATTTAACCTGGGCATTGTCTTTATTATAGGGTTTATGTCCATTACAATATTTTATTGGATCGCGACAAAACGGTTTTATCCCGATCATCCGTTAAGATATTTTCTTTCGCTTTATCCACGCTTTCTGATCATCTCGATGGGTTTGTCTTTGCATAACGGTATTGCTGTGTTTGAAGGATTGATTGGTAAGAAGACACCGTTTATCCGCACGCCTAAATTTAACCTGGAGATTAATAAATCTTGGCTATCTAATTCTTACCTAAAAACCAGGTTTAACTTTAATACATTAATGGAAGGACTTTTGTGCCTCTATTTTCTATTTGGTATCTGGTTTGGTTTTAAAACAGGTGATGAAGGATTAATTTTTTTCCACGCAATGCTTGTTCTGGGCTTTGGAAGTGTTTTCTACTATTCG
>JAHEMS010000343.1 GCA_024643595.1 Bacteroidota bacterium | reverse complement strand
TGGGTAGCTGATTTGCATAACGTCATGGAAGAGATTCGCGCAAAGTACAATTTTGGTCGGGCCATAGCCGCCCCGCAATTAGGGATTATGAAGAGACTGATCTACATGAATATTGATAAACCAGTAGTCTTTATCAATCCAAAATTCACTTTTCTTAGTAATGAAATGTTCGACGTTTGGGATGACTGTATGTGCTTCCCCAATCTGCTGGTGAAAGTAAAAAGGCATAGAGAACTAATCATTAATTACCTGGATGAGAACGGCCAACCCCAGGAATGGAATATGAAAAATGAATTGTCAGAATTATTGCAGCATGAATACGATCATCTTGATGGGATTCTCTGCACCATGAGGGCCATCGATGACAAATCGTTCAAGTGGCGAACATAATTTTGAGGGAAGAATTATTCAGCAAGGGGTGACTTCAAAATCCAAACAGGATGTTTTTTGACTCCGATAATCGCATTTTTAACCACAAAAGGGATTTCGATATTTTTTAGTTTTTTTTCTGTCTTGACGAAGATTGTTTTTTGTGTGCGTGGTGGGATCACCACCGTTTCCAGACTTTGTTGAAAAGTATATTGACTTGCATTTTCCAAAGTTATTTCTACTTCGCTATTGTTCTCAAGAATAATACTCAATACGGTAGCCTCGCCCATACGAAAACTGCCTTCGTATTTTGCGGATTGAATCTTTATTATTTCCTGAAGAAGAGGGGCAACATATTTTTCGGGACCAACCAGCAATGAATTATGCCAGGCGACTGTCCTTCTGGCCTGTAGGGCTTCTTTTACAGAAGCTGAAGTTTTTTCCTTTGCGAAAATGAGGGTAGCCGGACGATGACCGCCCATAGCAAGTGAATAATCCCACTCGGTAAGACCATGCACATCCGAACTGCCGATCATGGCAAGGTTGTATGTTAGGGCAAGTTCAACCGCACCTTCATAATAGTTATTACCATTGATGACTTCAATGCCATGAATCAACCCACCCATTAGTAATTGTTGATTCATTTCAAATAGTTTGACTCGGCCGTCCTCTAACTGGGTAGGCCAAGAGGGGTGATCCCAGAAAACAAAAGCGCCTTGCTTCGATGCCTCCTTCATCACTTCTATTGGATCATCATTTAATAATAAGTTGGCATCCTGCA
This sequence comes from Bacteroidota bacterium, assembly GCA_024643595.1. Lineage (GTDB taxonomy): Bacteria > Bacteroidota > Bacteroidia > Cytophagales > Cyclobacteriaceae > ELB16-189. Next base: position 3,573 of record JAHEMS010000343.1, on the reverse strand, counting down.
GAAAAATGGCATTAATATGACCGGGCGGCATTTCACGAGTTACCTCCGAGCCATTGATGACTAGTATCTGATTTTCTTGGGCAAATGCCTTGGCTAGTTCATATCCTCGGTTGCGATTAATGTGTGGGATGTCAGCTTTATGAGGTTGGTATTCCAGGTGATCGGTGATGGAAACAATATCCAATCCTTCCCGTATTCCTTCTTCAACTCTGATGGTTGGCCACACACCACCATCGGAGAAGACAGAATGGATATGAGGATCACAAACCAATACTTTATAACCATCTACTTCCGGAAAATTTACTTTTTTATCCTGCGCAGTGGAGTATTGAACATGGATGAATAAACCGAATAAAAGAATAAACCTGTTCATGCTATTGATATTGACTAATACCTGATCTTTGACGACAAGAGAGCCACTTATTCTTCACCCAAGAACGATTTCCTCCTCATTATTTCCATTTGTAGAAGTGAAACGAATCAGGCAAATAGAACTAACTACAATCAATGCCACTGCGAATGCTATGTTTTCTGCCAACTAGTTAATCCCCATATTTATCTGCGCAGGATTTACTTCAGGTCTCATGACCCAGAAATTATTGAAGCCTTCTCCGACTTGAATGGTTAACAATCCATTGGCAAGCATCTCAAGAATGGCCAGGAAATTAAAGATTAGCGAAATGCGAGTTGGTGTTTTTTCGAACAGTTCTGTAAAAGCAACGCGTGGTTTAACCGTAACCTCATTCAGAATATACTCTTTCTGTCCTTCAACGGTATAGGGATATTGGATCACCTGGTGCACGGGTTTGTTCTTTTCTTCTTCAGCGCGTTTAAGCACTTTTTCGAAAACGGTGAGAAGTTTGAATAAGTCTACATCTTGAAGTTCAGCTTCTACATTTGTTGATTCAGCCAGTGTCCGTAATTCCTTTATCAGGTTGCCACGTTTTTCCTTCATCAACTCCGTTTCTTCCATCTTGTGGAATTGTTCTACTACGGATTTGTACTTCTTATATTCAAGAAGATGTTTAACCAGCTCTTCGCGTGGATCAATTTCATTGCCTTGCTCGTCCAATTGTGGTCGGGGCAAGAGCATCTTTGATTTAATCCTCATCAATGTGGCTGCTACCAAAATGAATTCGCTGGCGATTTCAATATTTAATGTTTCAAGTCGCCTGATGTACTCAAGGAAATCATTGGTGATTTTGGAAATCGGAATATCATTGATTTCTAATTCATCGCGTTCAATAAAGAATAAAAGAAGGTCAAAAGGACCTTCAAATAGGGGTAGCCGTATTTCAAAAATTTCCTGCTCCATACTTTTAATTGGGTGACAAAAATAATCAGGATTTGAGGATTTTATGGCTTTTAATTTGACCTTCGGCACACAAATTATGGCTGATGGTAGAATTGACTAAATTTGCCACAAATTGAGCCAGATAAGTGAATTTAAACACTTATCTTTTGAAGATGTTTAAAGGTTGAGGCAACCCCAAAACAAAATGCTGATAACACCAGGAAAATTACTTGCACAAATAAACAATCCAGAAGACCTGAAAAAATTAGATCAGGCGCAATTGGTGCAATTGTGTGACGAACTCCGTCATTTTATTATTGATAATGTGTCTGTTTATGGGGGCCATTTTGGGGCAAGTCTCGGTGTTGTAGAAATGACGGTCGCATTACATTATGTTTTTAATACGCCCAAAGATCAGCTGGTTTGGGATGTTGGTCATCAGGCTTATGGACATAAAATCCTTACCGGACGCAGAGATATCTTTCATACCAATCGATATTACAAAGGCATTTCGGGGTTTCCCAAACGAAGTGAAAGCGAGTATGACGCATTTGGTGTTGGCCACTCTTCTACTTCAGTTTCAGCTGCCTTGGGTATGGCCACAGCGTCAAAATACCTGGGTGATGAAATGAAGCAACACATAGCGGTAATCGGTGATGGAGCTTTAACCGGTGGAATGGCATTCGAAGCATTGAATCATGCAGGTGTTTCTGATACCAATTTGCTGATCGTCCTCAATGACAACTGTATGTCGATAGATCCCAATGTGGGAGCGCTTAAGGATTATTTAACAGACATTACGACTTCCAAGACGTATAACCGCCTGAAGGACGATGTATGGAATTTATTGGGGAAACTTTCTCATTTTGGAAAGAATGCCCAGGAAATTGTTTCAAAGGTAGAGAACGGCATCAAGTCTACTTTATTAAGTCAAAGCAATCTGTTTGAATCGCTTAACCTCCGTTATTTTGGACCGGTTGACGGGCATGATGTGGATCACCTTGTTGCCGTGCTTCGTGATTTAAAAGACATCAAGGGGCCAAAAATTTTACATTGTGTGACTATAAAGGGAAAGGGCTATGGTCCTGCCGAAAAAGGTAACGCAACTACCTGGCATGCGCCGGGTACTTTCGATAAGATTTCTGGGGAGATCTATAAGAAAGTTCATGAAACTCCACAGGCTCCAAAATATCAGGATGTGTTTGGGCATACGTTGGTAGAGTTAGCCAAGCTAAATGATAAAATCATTGGCATTACCCCAGCCATGCCATCGGGTTCTTCTATGAATATCATGATGAAGGAAATGCCTGACCGCGCTTTTGATGTTGGTATTGCCGAGCAACATGCTGTTACCTTTTCAGCAGGACTAGCCACACAAGGATTAGTGCCATTCTGCAATATTTATAGTTCCTTCATGCAACGTGCCTATGATCAGGTAGTGCATGATGTATGTATACAAAATTTGCCGGTTAATTTTTGTTTGGACCGTGCTGGATTTGCCGGGGCAGATGGCCCCACGCATCATGGAGCATATGATATAGCGTATTTCAGATGCATTCCCAATATGATCGTGTCGGCACCAATGAATGAAGAGGAATTGCGTAATTTGATGTTTACCGCGCAACTTCCGCGGAAAGAGAAAGCATTCTCTATACGATATCCTCGCGGACAAGGGGTAATGCCAAATTGGCGAACGGCTTTCCAGAAAATTGAAATAGGCAAGGGAAGAAAGATCAGAGACGGAGTTGGAATTGCCATTTTAACATTTGGGCATATTGGTAACTATGCGGTTGAAGCTTGTGAACGATTGGAGAATCAAGATATCTATCCGGCCCATTTTGATTTAAGATTTGCAAAGCCATTAGATGAAGAAATGCTTCATGAAGTATTCACATCCTTCAATAAAGTAATCACCATTGAAGACGGTTGTATACAGGGAGGCATCGGAAGTGCAGTGTTGGAATTTATGGCGGATCATAATTATTCAGCCGAAGTAAAAAGGCTTGGCATTCCAGATGAGATTATAGAGCATGGCGAGCAAATTGACCTTCACCGTGATTCTGGTTTTGACGCTCAGGGAATTATAGAAGCTGTTAAGGCATTGCACGTAGCAGCGCGAGCTGAAGTCTGAAATGGATATATATTTTCGCGAACAAGGCCAGGGGACACCCATTATACTGATTCACGGCTTTTGCGAAACTCACGCGATTTGGGACGGATTTGATACGAAGTTGTCAGCCTATGGCAGGGTCATTTCAATCGACCTGCCAGGCTTTGGA
>JAHEMS010000342.1 GCA_024643595.1 Bacteroidota bacterium | reverse complement strand
AGAAAAAGGATTTTATGTATTTACGATCAAAGCATGGGTCGATCATTTTGACACTTGGTTTGATGGATTTAAGAAGAAAGCACAGGCAAAAATTGATGTTTCTCTGGAATTACAAGAGGGCGCAATTTTTCTAACAAGGCTGGCAGGGAAGGGTAATTTAGAGTTATCGGTGCTTGCCACTAAACTTGCCGATAAGCAAAAGTATGCAGATGCCATTGCGCTGGTGCTGAGTGACCATTTTGCGGAGATTGTTCATCGCTATCCATTACGGGAAAATGAAACCCACTATGAAAAAGAGGTCGAGATCAGTGTAGAACATAAGAAGGCTAACTTCAGTGCATGGTATGAGTTCTTTCCAAGATCATCATCACTCCAGCCAGCTAAGCATGGTACATTTCAGGATTGCATTAAACTCCTGCCAAGAGTGGCGGCAATGGGTTTTGATGTTCTCTATTTTCCACCCATTCATCCCATCGGTAAAGTCAACCGCAAAGGTAAGAATAACAGTGTGCGGGCAGACAAAGGTGATCATGGCTCGCCTTGGGCGATTGGCAGTGATGAGGGAGGACATAAATCAATTTTGCCGGCACTCGGCACATTGGATGATTTTAAAAAACTGATTGCAGAGGCTAAGAAACTAAATATTGATGTGGCCATGGATATCGCCTTTCAATGTGCACCGGACCATCCCTACGTAAAGGAGCATCCGGAATGGTTCACACAGCGACCTGACGGTTCCATACAATATGCTGAAAACCCTCCCAAAAAATATCAGGATATTTACCCATTCAACTTTGAAACAGACAGCTGGAAAGAATTATGGGAAGAACTTAAGTCCGTTTTTATTTACTGGATTGATCAGGGCGTCTACATTTTCCGAATAGATAATCCACATACCAAACCATTCTTATTTTGGAAATGGGTCATCGCTGAAGTCCAAAAGTATCATCCGGATATTATCTTTCTTTCTGAAGCATTTACTCGTCCTAAAATCATGGCTTCCTTAGCGAAAGTCGGTTTTACACAATCCTATACCTATTTCACCTGGCGAGTTTCGAAGCAAGAACTAATGGAGTATGTGAATGAGTTGGTTTATGGTCCTTCAAGAAATTATTTTAGACCTAATTTTTGGCCCAACACACCAGATATTCTCCCTTATCATCTCCAGCATCAAGGTGAAAATAGTTTCATCTTAAGATACGCGCTGGCAGCAACTCTTTCTTCCAACTATGGTGTCTACGGTCCGTCTTATGAGTTTTATGAAAACTCGCCCGTTGATGGTCGGGAGGAATATCATTATTCAGAAAAGTACGAGGTGAGGCATTATGATTGGAAGCGCACGAACCGCATGACCGACATTATGAGTATGCTCAATAAAATACGTAAACAAAATGAGGCCTTGCATACAACGTGGAATACCCAGTTTTGTGCAATCGAAAACAACCAACTCATTGCGTACCTCAAAGCAACCGAGGATCTTTCCAATATTATTTTGGTAGTAGTGAATCTCGATCCACACAGTACACAGAGCGGTTATGTTCAACTACCTGTTGCAACGTTGAAAGTGAGTGATAAAATAAATATTAAGCTACAGGATCTGATTACCGATGAGCATTTTACGTGGACACAAGAATGGAATTTTGTTGATCTGAATCCGCACAAAATGCCTTTCCATTTATTTAAATTAGAAATACACGAGTCTAACATGTAATTATGCCAACTACGTTTAAAAATTCGGATCCACTTTGGTTTAAAGACGCAATTATTTACGAGGTAAGTGTTCGGGGATTTTATGATAGTAATGGTGATGGAATAGGGGACTTCCCTGGACTTATTCAAAAACTGGACTACCTTGAAGATCTTGGAATTAACACTATTTGGCTTTTACCTTTTTATCCATCACCGCTCAAAGATGATGGATTTGATGTCACCGAACATTGCGACATACATCCGGATTATGGAACGTTGGCAGATTTCAGACAATTCCTGAAGGACGCACATCGGAGAGGCATTCGTGTTATCACTGAATTGATCCTTAATCACACATCCGATCAGCATCCATGGTTTCAGAAGTCCCGCAAAGCAAGGACGGGTTCGCGCTACAAAGATTACTATGTATGGAGCGAAACTGCAGATAAATATAAAGAGGCGCGTGTCATGTTCACCGATGAGGAATCATCTAACTGGACGTGGGACAACGAATCTAAATCTTATTTCTGGCATCGGTTTTACCGTCATCAACCCGAGTTGAATTTTGAAAATCCGGAAGTTCAAATTGAAATGATTAAGGTGGTTGATTTCTGGATGAAACTAGGTGTCGATGGATTTCGCTTGCCCTCTGTTCCCTTTTTATTTGAAGAGGAGGGAACCAATTGCGAAAATCTGCCTCAGACACATACTTTTTTAAAACGCCTGCGAAGTCATATCGACAAGCATTATGATGGTAAGGTATTAATCGCTGAAGCAAACTTATGGCCTGAAGATGCGGCCGAGTATTTTGGTGAAGGAAAGGAGTGCCATATGAATTTCCATTACCCGCTGATGCCTCGCTTGTTTCTCGGATTGCGCACAGAAGATACCTATCCAATCATCGACATCATTGAGCAAACACCAAAAACTCCACCGAATAGTCAATGGGCACTATTTTTAAGGAATCATGATGAGATTGGGCTTGATATGGTTACGGAAGAAGAACAGGATTATTTATTCAAGGCTTATGCAAATGACCCACACACAAAACATAATCTGGGAATAAGGAGACGCCTGGCGCCACTCCTCAATAATGACAGGCGAAAAATTGAATTGCTTTATACTATTCTTTTTTCTCTTCCAGGCACACCCGTTGTGTATTATGGTGATGAGATTGGTATGGGCGATAACATCTACCTGGGTGATCGCTATGGAGTTAGAACCCCCATGCAATGGAACATGAATTATAATGCAGGTTTTTCTGAAGCCAATCCCCAACAATTATATCTGCCGGTAATTTCTGACCCGATATATCGCTATGAATCTTTGAATGTTGCCGCCCAGGAGGAAAACCCATCTTCCCTGATGTGGTGGATCAAAAATGTATTGGCCATGCGCAAGCGGTTAAATGTTTTTGGACGGGGTGATCTCAATTTTATTGATAGCTCCAATTCAAAAGTACTATGCTTTTCACGCAGTCATGAAAAGCAACGCATCATTGTAGTAGCCAATCTTTCGCAATTTTCACAGGCGACAACACTAAACCTGAAAGCATTTAAGGATTGTGACATCACGGAGGTCTTTAGTCAAAATCGGTTCATGAGCGTTACAGCGGGTGATTATCCGATTACCATAGGGCCATATGGATATTTTTGGTTCCAGGTGGATGCCACCGAAAAGAAAGAGGTGTCATCGGGAGGTGGCGACCTATTCTTGTTTCAAACAGACTTGTCATGGGAGCGATTATTTTCCAATTATAACGATGTAAGAATATTAGAAAGAAATATACTTCAACCGTTCATGAAGAAGTGCCGCTGGTTTGGAGGCAAAGCCCGAGCCATTAGCAAACTGAGTATCTACAAAGTAATTCCACTTAAAGTAGAAAAGGACACCCATTTTCTCACCATTATTGAAGTTCATTATGTGCAGCGACTTCCTGAACTTTACTTTTTGCCCATGTGCTTTTCTCCCTCCGACTTATTATTTGACAAAGTTGAATACACCACTCAAAGTGTGATAAGCAAGGCTGAGATCCAGGGAAAAACAGGGTATATTCTGGATAGCAGTTATGATCGTTCTTTCCGTGATTTTTTATTTGCCAGCATGGAACGAAAAGCGCGGGTAAAGGATGATGACGGGACTTTGGAATTCAATTCCAGTGTGTTTGCAAAACTGAATGCTGAAAAGATTGAATCAAAAATTCTGAAGGCTGATCAAAGCAACACGGCCATCATTTATAATGATCAGTATTTCTTCAAATTCTACCGCAAAATAGAGCAGGAGATTAATCCTGATCTTGAAATCGTTCGCTTCCTGTCAGAGAACACTAATTTCCGTAATTCGCCTAAGTATGCAGGAAGTATGGAATATCGTGATAACGAAGGCAATACTACTGTACTTGGGTTGTTGCAGGAAAAAGTCGAGAATCAGGGTGACGCATGGTTAATGACTACTGACTCCGTAGGTCGTTTCTACGAGCGGGTGATGGCCAAAGCGAAAAAGGAAAAACTACCTAAACTGAATAATAACCCATCCATTAAATTTGAGGATGCCCCTGACCTGATACAGGAATTTATTGGAAGAGGATTTTATGAACGCGTTGTTCGACTTGGGCAGCGCACTGCCGAAATGCATTTAGCGTTAGCGTCTGATACTAGTAATCCCGCATTCGCACCGGACTATTTTACGGCAAATTATCAGCGATCATTGTATTCTACCTTGCGTAAATTGGTGCGCGATCGGTTTAAACTTCTTGAGCAATCAATCGATAAGTTAAATACGGAAACCAAGGAGATGGCGCTGAGGGTTCTTTCCATGGAGGACCAGGTGCTGGAGTGTTTCAGCGAAGTATATAAGACACGTATTAATGCGATTAAAACCAGGATACATGGAGATTTTCATCTGGGACAGGTCTTATTTACCGGCAAGGATTTTATCATCATTGATTTTGAGGGTGAACCAGGATTTAGTTTCAGTGAACGTAGGTTAAAGAAAAATCCTCTAAAAGATGTGGCGGGTATGATGCGTTCCTTCCACTATGCCGCGTTT
>JAHEMS010000341.1 GCA_024643595.1 Bacteroidota bacterium | reverse complement strand
ATCAGCTGAAAAAGTTGACTCCATCAGAATTAAGTGGCCCTATGGAAATGAAACGCTGCTGACGAATGTACCGGTTAACCAAATTCAGGAAGTAGCAGAAGACGAAGGCGAGATGACCAGCGTCAGCTCCTCTTCAGCGCGTGGTTCGACCGTCTTCACCAGTGTGGACACCAGGATTAATTACAGCCACATTGAACCCGGATTTAATGATTTCAAACGGCAACCACTTTTGTTAACGATGTATACGGCCTGCGGACCGATACAAGCAGTGGGTGATGTTAATCAGGATGGTTTACAGGATATCTATGTCGGTGGCGCGGAAGATAACCCGGGCATGTTGTACATGCAAAATAAAGACGGACAGTTTAATCCTTTGCGCATTGATGGCAATCCAAAATATACAGATACCGATGCCGTTTTCTTTGATGCCGATAATGACGGTGATAACGATTTATATGTGGTGAGTGGCGGCTATAATGAGTATACCGAGAAAGATGTCTCCCTGCAGGACCGACTATATTTGAATGATGGCAAAGGACAGTTTACCAAGGCGGCAAAAGCGTTGCCTGAAATGCGTGGAGGAAAGTCATGCGTAGAACCGATTGACTATGACCTCGATGGTGATCTGGATATTTTTGTCGGTGGCAGAGTGGTGCCAGGACAATATCCGGTAACACCAGAAAGTTTTCTACTAGAAAACAAAGGCAACGGAACATTTGAGAATGTAATTCAGTCGAAAGCGAAAGAACTTGCACGTATCGGCATGGTTTCAGATGCGGCATGGACGGATTTGAATGCAGATGGTTATCCTGATCTTATTTTAACCGGTGAGTTCATGGCCATTGAAGTTTTTCTGAACAAAGGTGGAAAATCATTTGAGCGAGCGACAAGCAATTTCTTTGATAAGCCGTTAACCGGGATGTGGAATAAGTTGTCGCTCTATGATTTCGACCATGATGGTGATGAAGATATTATCGTTGGAAATTTCGGGTTGAACTCACAGTTGAGCGCCAGTGAGCAAGAACCGGTTTCCATTTACTATAAAGACTTTGATAAAAATGGGTCGATAGATCCAATCATGACGGTGTTTATAGAAGGACAGGAATACCCGTTTGCCAGTCGTGATGAACTGCTGGATCAGATGTATGGCCTGCGGAGTAAATACACCAATTACGAATCGTATTCCAATGCCAAACTGCAGGACATTTTTTCAAAAAATGAATTGAAGGATGTGAAGGTCCTCCATGCGACTACCCTGGAGACGGTTTACCTGGAAAATCAAAACGGTAAGTTCATACGGCATGAGCTGCCAGCGGAGGCCCAATTTACACCGGCCTATGTCATCACGGTGCTGGACTATAACAACGACGGCAATATGGATTTTCTGCTGCATGGAAATCAAAGTTCAATTCGTATCCGTATGGGCGTGATTGATGCGAGCTTTGGTCAATTATTTGAAGGGAATGGTAAAGGAGGTTTTCGATATATTTCGCAGGCTGCCTCTGGCCTGACTTCAGTGGGCGATGTGAAATCAGGCAGTGTGATCACCATCAATAATGAAACCTATTTAATGCTCGGTATAAATAATGTTGGCATCGCCACCTACAAACTGAATCACCCATGAAACGTGTTAATTTTCTGAGATTCACGTTGCTCACGTTGTTGATATCAACCGGTGGGATAGCACAATTGAAAGAGCCTGCTAAGGATGATAATACCCTTTTTGCGGAAAATGTTTTTCATCTCTCCGAGATCATGTTGCACGATGTTGCCAACCCACCGGCAGCCAGTCGCTTTTATGCCTATTCCATGTTGGCGGCCTATGAAGTAGTGTATGCCAGTGAAAACAAGTTGGCGAATTTGAATAATCAGTTTAAAGAAAAGCTGAAGATAACTCCACCCTCCAAGTCAAAAGGTTTTCTTTTATCCCTGGCCGCTACCTATGCGATGCTCGATGTAGGTAAACAAATTATGCCGTCAGGTTATCTGCTGGAAAAAGAACAGGAGAAACTGCTCGAGTTTTATACACAAGAAAGAAAAGCATCCTCCGCGGCCATTAAATCATCCGTAAACTATGCTAAAGAGATTTCAAGGCAGGTGGTCCTCTACGCCAAAAGTGATGGCTATAACAAGTTGAGTACGTACAGGCGATATACACCTAAAAAGGGAGAAGGCGGATGGTATCCTACACCCCCTGAATATATGAGCGCGATAGAACCTAAATGGGAGACCATACGTCCATTCTTTATTGATTCTGCGGCACAATTTTCACCAACAGTTCCTGCACCCTTCAGCAAAGACCCAGGCAGCAGTTTTGTTATTCAGATGAAGGAAGTTTATGACAAGACCAAACAGTTAACGAGCGAACAGCAAGAGATCGCGAATTTCTGGGATTGTAATCCTTTTGCGGTTGATTACTCAGGCCACATGGCCATTGGGTTAAAAAAGATTTCACCGGGCGGACATTGGATGGGCATCACTGGTATCGCTTGTCAGCAAGCGAAGGTTCCTTTCGACTCCACCGTTCTCATACATGCCATGGTGTCCTTTACCTTGCACGATGCCTTTATCAGTTGCTGGCAGGAGAAATATAAGAGCGATCGCATTCGTCCGGAAACAGCGATCAATAAGTATCTTGACCCAGCTTGGCGGCCGCTTCTTCAAACCCCTCCTTTTCCTGAATACACCAGCGGCCATAGTGTAGCTTCGGCATCAGCTGCCGTCATTCTCACACATTTCCTTGGCGATCCATTTGCCTTCACGGATACTTCTGAGCAATTATTTGGTTTGCCGGATCGGAATTTTACTTCGTTCTACCAGGCATCCGATGAAGCAGCCATTTCACGTTTGTACGGTGGCATTCACTTTCGTGATGCTTGTGAAGAAGGGGTGAAGCAGGGAAGGAAGGTTGGTCATTTTACGCTCAGCAAATTCTTATCGGCGAATCGCAAATAAGTTCAAGGCTTCTGATCATAGATGCCATTGTAGTTGCTACCCATATACGAGCCCCATTTTATGGCAGACTTTATGGGGATACCGGTAGCCACCCGATTGATCCTTACGCCATCAAAGGAATATGTCTTCTTTAGATTGGTACCATGGCAATAAATGATGTCCAGTAATCCATCATGATCCAAATCACCAATCCATGGGGTGGAAGACAGGTTACTTCCCGGATACGCATCCCATGGTTGTAGCATTTCATTGGACTTGAAATCGATGATGACATTCATGTTTTGCATGGTCTGATTATCAAATTGATCAAAGACCAATACATTTAGATTCAGAATCGCTTCATCCACGCCATCTCCATCCACATCAATGACCACCGGGGTGCTGGTCTGATAGCTTCCCAGTGAATCGGTGTAGGCGATCTTTCCCGTAGCACCGTTGACCATAAACTGTTGGCTCCATCCCAGGTCAGGCCATTCACCTACGGCATAGGTGACAAAGAAGTCGGGCACTTTATCATCGCCGGTAAAATACCCGGGGGCAATAGAACTGTAGGCTTCCGTATTGGGCATTTTTACGGACCACAATTTCTTATAGGTTTTGCCATCATAGGCCAACAGTTTGCCTTCAACCGCATTGGCGACGATATCGTGTATGCCATCATGATTGATGTCGATCCATAGCGGAGGACCGATGTAGCCTTTATTTTTACTTTCATCAAGCACTTTGGCCTTAGATAAATCGCCCTTCATGATCTGCGATAACGTGGTCACATAGAGATGCCCGCCGATCGTTTCACCGCCTGAACCAAAAATCACTTTATAGTCTTTTCCGTCCTGGGTAGCAATAGCCGCTACAGACATGTACGTTTCTTTGCCATCGGGCATGGCTGCCCTCGCGAGCAGCTTGCCTGTCTTTCCACTCACAACAATCAGGTTGCCCGGGTACCGACCTTTCGATACTTTCGGCAAAATCATGACATTACCTCCGTTTGAAATTAAGAGGTCATCGATGCCGTCACCATCCTGGTCGGCAACAAACTGAGGATTATAGAAATTAAACCATTGTACGCCGCCCTGTGAGCGATCAAAGTTCCAGATCACCTCTCCGGTCTTTCCATTTACCGCCATGAATTGAGCCGAGCGGCCCGCAATGAAGATTTCCGGCACATGGTCACCCGTAATATCCAAAAAGATTGCTGAAGTAAACAGGTGATCAATGGAGCGCACATGCCAGAGCATTTTTCCATTAGTTCCATCCAACGCGATCACCGCCGAATCACAGGTATGAAACTCTACCCGACCTGTCCCGAAAATGATGTCGCCAATCCCATCTCCATTCAGATCAGTGACCCGCGGTGATGAGAAGATACCAATGCCATCGAAAGTGACTGTCCAATTTTTAGTGTCTGGCTTTTCCTGGGGAAACGCCTGGCAATAAACAAACAAAATAAGAAGAACTGGAATCCTGGCGCGCATTGATGCTGGTACCGGTTTTTAAAGTTCTCGAATAGATAACCCGGTTTACCATTTAAAATTATAATATAATGTTTTAAATAAAAGCGATTTTCTAATAATCGGTTATTGTGTTTCTTATGGAAGAAAGTTTAAAATCCTTCAATCACACGTTAATGATTTCTACCATCTTAATTAATTTCTTATGACCAACATGCTGAAGTTGTTTTGCTTCCTTTTCGTTCTCATCCTGATTCAGGTTGAGGGTTCGGCCCAGGGCGAATCAAACAATGTTTTACCGATAAGAGGGCTTTCCATTGCCGCGCCAAAGACG
>JAHEMS010000340.1 GCA_024643595.1 Bacteroidota bacterium | reverse complement strand
GGTGTTGAAAGTATGAAATATGTTGGAACTGAGGCAGTAATGAGATTTCCGGACGGCAACCTGAGTTATCTTGAATTTCACAAGATATTGGAAAAAATTAGAGGAAAACAAATCATAATAATCTTGAATCAATGTTTTGCTGGGCAGTTCGCAGATATTGCTATAAGCCTTGAAAAAACGGTTGTTATCACTGAAACAAGTGAAACAGAACTTGCTGTCAATGATATCAGAAAGGCATTGAGGTGGAAGCACGACGTATGGCCATTTGTGAAATGCTTTTTTGACGGTTTTTTACAAAACGGTACAAAAGGGGAAAAACAATCGGTTTTTGATGCTTTCCAGTACATGTTGAAATGTAATCCAAGCGTTGAAGGCATACCAGTACAAGCTGATAGACCCTTATTGAAAGAGAAACCACAGATTAAATACGGAAGAAGCCTCAAAAAGGGAACTGTGTATATATATTAGCTATCTCACTGGGGGTTCTCAAACAAAAATTTCATTCAGTCCTAAAATTGCATTCTCCAATAAAGCTGGAATTTTGGAAGGCCAAAAATCTTGTGATATCATCAATTCCAGCTTCCGGAGCTGAATTGCATGTAACTGCTATTTTTCAAATGTTTGAGAACCCTAAAATTGATATGATATCCGAAACTTATCGTCATAAAGTTCGATAAACGTCGAATTGTTGAGAATGGCAAGTTATCTCAACAGAAGGAAGTCTCTTGCAATTACTACAATGTAGTGATTACCAGCCAGTTATTGACAACTTATTTCATTTTCGATATAGAAGGTTCATAATATATTTCAAATCGAATCGTTGGCCATAAACGAATCTCGTTTTTCCATCTATTTCGATTCATTTCTCTTTTCTGGAATCTGATCCTGACTTCCACCGCATCCTGATCAAGTATTCATCTAATCACAGCAATTCTCAATTTTGAATCAATCTAAAATTGTCAGCTTTTTTGAGATGATCATGTTTAAAGGATTTCTGAAGATGCCGATATGAGTGCCTCCTGGAGCCATAGGTTCTTTGGAGGCATGGAAAAATATGACAAAATTTCCTTTAACTACATTATGTTCGAAAAATTTTTTGATTTAAAGTTTTTAAATTTATCTAAACTTTAAACCACTAAAATGAAAGGGGGCCAACTATGAGAGTACTATTCATTGCGGCCTTATGCATTTCTATAATATTTTTTGCAGGCCAGAGTTTTTCGGAATCTGATGAGATTTGCTGCACGTGGGTCAATATGAAATATGCATCGGGTAATCGACCACAAAAACTAATATTTAATTTTGATGGGACATACGCAACATATGGTACCCAAAAATCAACTGATGCACTTCGAAGGGGTATGTTTCGAATAGTTAAGAAGTGGAAAGATTCTGAGGAAAACATATGGTATCAAATCAAGATGCAAGACCCTAAATATGGAACGAAGTACAAACTTGCGAGAGTGAGCAAAGACGGCGATAAACTGGAATTTGTTTGTAAATCGGATAAATATCCCGCTGAAATTGATAAAAATGAGCCCGATTATTGTAACTATTTGCGTGCATCAACCTATTGATTGCCAAAAGAATAATAAGGAGGTGTATCATGTTTAAATCAATAAAAGGTTGGAATCTCGGTATTTTATACATAGGCATATTAATTTTTGCGTTAAGCGGATATGCCGCAGCCCAATCCTTATGTGAATGTGCAAAAAAAGGAGAGCTTGAAAATATAAATCTTTTGGTTGCAGAAGGTGCCGATGTTAATATGACTGACATGGCTGGTGTAACTCCCTTACATTTTGCTGCTGATAGGGGTCATAAGGAGGTAGTGCAACTGCTTATCACAAAGGGTGCTGATGTAAATGCCTGCACAAAATCTATGACGACTCCTTTACATTGGGCTGCAGATCGTGGCTACAAGGATGTGGTGGAAATACTAATTTTAAATGGCGCGAACATAAATGCAGTGGATAAAGATGGTAAAACCCCTCTGCATATGGCAGCAAAATATGGCCAAAAGGATGTGGCAGAAATGCTTATTATAAAGGGTTGCAATGTGAATGCGCTCGATGAATATAGTACAACCCCTCTGCATATGGCAGTAGGAAATCAACACAAAGATGTGGCGGAATTGCTAATCTTAAAGGGTGCTGATGTAAACGTTGTTACCAAGTATGGCATAACCTCTCTGGATTTGGCGACTATCGTAGAACAAAAAGATGTTAAGGAGCTGCTTATCAGTCACGGGGCACAGTAATAATCTGGCTTGGAGTATTGGAAAGTTTTTTAGCAGGCAGGCCAATTACTTTAAAGTAAAGGTCTAATTTCGAATAAAATACAATATCTGATTTCAGCAGTGTTCGTTTAAATTACAGCACTGGTATGCAAATGCATCTCCTACTTTCAACATCAAAAATTCATGATATCGTTATTTCCATTGCAAGGCTGTGGTGCTGCTATCTTCTATGAAAACCAGCATATCAACCGGCTCAAACCCGTGAGATTTCCAAATCATATACCAACCTAAAGGGCTGAATCCAGCAGTACGGATTTGCCCTTTTTTATTTATTTTGATTTGACAGCCGATTTCCTGATGCGATATGGTCAATGTTTCCAAATCGTATCGGTATTAATCCCATAAAAACTGATAGTTGGGTTACTGACAAGCGATCTGCGAAATGTAAGGAGATTCATTCAATGTTAAAAAAGCAATTATTTGCGGCAATTTTAATAATCGGGATCACCTTCCAATTAAGTTTTGCAGAAAGCATAACATTCAAATCCAGACTGGAAGGGATAGAGCTTACCGGCATTCTAACAAAACCAGAAGGTGATGGTCCTTTTCCCACTGTTGTTCTTTTGCACGGCTGCTCAGGACTGGATCAGACCAATAAGAGAGATAATGCCTGGATAAGCCGGTTATTAAAATGGGGTTATGCAAGTTTTCAGGTAGACAGTTTTAGACCACGTGAAATTTCAACCATTTGTAACAACTGGAATTTAATCGTAGGTATGATCGGAAAACGCTCTCAAGATGCTTTCGAGGCGAAATCCCATCTCGCCAAAATTCCTTTTGTGGACTCGAGCCGGATTGCTGCGATGGGATGGTCACACGGAGGGACAACAATACTCGATTCAATAACCAGATCAGTCACAGATAACAGTCCATTTAATGCGGCAGTCGCCTTTTATCCTTATTGCTATGCCTCTTTATCACAATTAAAATCACCGGTTCTGATATTGATAGGTGAAAAAGATGATTGGAGTCCTGCAGATTATTGCACTAATTTCATGCCTTCAGGAAATAATGAGCATGAAGCAGTCCTTAAAATTTATCCTGGAGCATACCATGACTTCGACTATGAGGGTCTCGATGAAATCTACGAAGGCCATAAGATCCGATACGATCCAATAGCAACCCAGGACTCAATAATTCAGGTAAAAAAATTTTTGGCAAAATATTTAAGGTAAAATTATTAAATATCGCCTATCCTTTGGAAAATTTCTGCTATCAAACACTTTGATACTATGAAATCTTTTAGGGTATACAAAGCGTATATGCACTTCGGCCTAATAGCAGGTACTGGCAAGCTACGGAATATTTGAAAGATGTATTTAGGCGCGTTGACTTTAATTCTTTTTTTGTTAATTTAGTACCAGCCCAAGATTAAAGCAAACAACTATTTAGCAGTGCTTTGCACGGAAATTGGTCTAAATTGAAAGGAGGAAATTCATGAAGACGAATATGGTTGAGAGGTCCAGTAAAATAAAAAGGTCGATTCATATTATTTTATTAATAGCGATATCTATTGTTTTTTTTGCGAATAATTTGATGGCTAAAACTGCAAAGGAAATCGATGCCAGCGTGGATGCTGCCATCGAGCGCTTCTACAAGCAAGTTAAAAACGCCGAAGCATTTGTAAAAGTTTCCAAAGGTTTGCTGGTAATGCCAAATGTTGTAAAAGGGGCATTTATCGTGGGCGGTGAATATGGCGAAGGTGCTCTTCGCGTTGGCGGGAAAACAGTTGATTATTACAACACCGTCTCAGGCTCAATCGGATTTCAGATTGGCGGGCAGAAAAAAGATATTATCCTTTGTTTTACGACAGATGATGCTTTAAAAAAATTCAGAGATAGCAAAGGCTGGGAAGCCGGGGTCGATGGTAATGTTGCCCTAATCTCTGTTGGAGCCGGTGAACGAGCGGATACGACAACCACAAAAGATCCTATTGTTGGTTTTGTATTTGATTCCAAAGGGTTAATATTCGATCTTTCCTTAAAGGGTGCAAAGTTTTCCAAAATAGATAAATAAGAATAGGTTGATCGGCTCCACTCGCTTTGACAAGGATTAAGATGCTTCATATTTTTGGGACACATTTAAGAACCAGTACATTTTAGCAGTGTAAAAGGCAGAGCAGACTATGGCTCTGCCTTTTTAATTATATGACGACTTTTCGACTTCAATATCCGGTTGATTCAATCTGCTATGTACATTTATCGTTGACAGGTCCCGAACCTTTGAATACTTGAAATGTATCACCAGACAATTCTATTGCTGTCGAATTACAAACAATCGAGATACCCTGTTATATAAATCAAAAAATTAGTTTCTAATTCAACGGTTCTATGAATAACAATGCTTTGTTAAATTTGAATGCGGTTGCATGGTGAGGATATTCTTCTGTGTAACCATTGTGACGTTCCTGGTTGGATGGGGTGCTCTCTTTTCTGAGGCAAT
>JAHEMS010000013.1 GCA_024643595.1 Bacteroidota bacterium | reverse complement strand
ACGCTGCATCGTTGATATCTGCATTCCATTGGAAGTCATTGACTGGCGCCTGAGTGAATGTAGTCGGATGTATAAAAAAAACATCAACGGCGGCTTGATCTTGCAAATTCTGAAGACCTGATTTTTTTGGAATGCTATCGGCCGCATCAACTTTGTTAGGTAATGATGCCCAGTTTGCAGTATTAGAATAGGAGGGTGGGATTGGTTTTGATGAGTTTTCAAAGCTTACATGCAAGATATGATTGTGTGGAGCACATGAACAGATGACTGATACACAAATTGCAGAAAGTAATGATTTCATGATCAAAGCGCTAATAATTTAAATACAAGTAAATTAGACAACATACCATTGTTCTTCTGGCTGCCCAATGGCCATGAAAGTAGTACGGGCGGGTATGTCCAGAAAAGGGTAAGTGACTTTGGAAAGAAAAAGTCCTTGTGGATATGCCACATCAAGAATACTGGGTGTTTGTTTTGTGATCAGATAACTTTCAAATTCGTCAACACTAAGTTCTCCTTTTCCAACTTCAATGAGTTTACCTACAATCAGGCGAACCATGCGACCTAAAAAACGATCGGCACTGATCTGAAATCGTAAACGATCACCTTTTGAGTCGGCAAATAAAGTGGCGGAAGATACTTTGCACAGGGTGTGTGGATAAAGATTAGGTGATTTGCAAAAAGCCCTGTAGTCACGGTATTTTGGCAGCAGCTCAACGGCTTTTTTCATAGTTTCCAGGTTCAGGTTTTTTTCAGGATACCAGGTGCTCATGCTATTCAGGAATGGGTCTTTATACGTGTGGATAAAATAATCATACCTCCGTTGGGTGGCATCGTAACGCGCATGCTGGTCGTCTTGCATAGGAATGATTTCAAAAATGGCAATGTCATCGGGAAGCATCTTGTTTATCCTGAATAGCAAGTCATAATCCCACTCACTATTGATGTCACAATGAAAGAAAAACTGACTCGCATGTACCTGAGCATCAGTACGGCCACAACCCATTGCGGTAATGGGCTCTTTCAACATCCTGGCTAACAAAGTTTCTACAACCTGCTGTACGCTGTTGACATTGGCTTGACGTTGCCAACCGCGATAATGATGCCCATGAAATCCAGTATGGAAGAAGTATCTCAATAGCGATTAGGTTTATATTGGTGGTTTTGAAAGAGGCAAAACAAATAGTTCATTCCGTAAAAATAATACTATTTGGCGCGTTGGATATTATTATTGAATTTCAAGAGTTTGTTTCACTAAAAATGGCTACACCGATGAAAAAGAATCTTTTGTTTTTTGCCGCATTTCTTTTTTCTGTTTCTCTGTTCGCTCAATCGGGACAGGTCATTGACAACCTGAGTATGTCCAGTAAAATCCTGAAAGGGGATAGGAAATATGCTGTTTATCTGCCGCCTGATTATGCTACGTCACAGCGCAGCTATCCTGTATTGTATTTGCTACACGGTGGCGGCGATGATCAGACCGGTTGGGTCCAGTTTGGTGAAGTACTTAATATAGCGGATAAAGCTATTAATGAAGGTATTGCAACCCCGATGGTGATCATTATGCCGGATGCCAACACGGGCCAAAGGGGATATTTCAACAACCTGAAAAATGATTGGCGATATGAAGACTTTTTCTTTGAAGAATTGATGCCTTATGTTGAAAAAACTTACCGGATTAAAGGCGAAAAGCGTTATCGGGCAGTAGCTGGCCTTTCTATGGGTGGTGGTGGTTCGTTTATGTATGCCCTTCATCATCCGGAGCTGTTTTCTTCGGCATGCCCGTTAAGCGCATCCGTTGGCCCACTAACCATAGATGATTTAAGAACTAGTCTTGAGCGCACCAATCAAAAAGGCACCGATGCAGAGATCGAGGCCTATTTTAAAAGACATAGTGCGATTTCATTGATCAATGAAATCAAGGATAGCGATAAAAAAGCAGTTCGGTGGTATATCGATTGTGGCGATGATGATCGATTATCTGAACACAATTCATTGGTGCATATTGCCATGATGAAAAAGGAAATTCCACATGAATTCCGGATCCGTGATGGTAGACACACCTGGTCTTATTGGCGTTCGGCTTTGCCTGTCGTGTTGAGTTTTGTTTCTGAAGCATTTCATCAACCTTAAGGTAATAGACTGCTTAACTTAAAAAGCGGGGAATTATCATTACGTGGGGTTACACTGACTGTTCTTTAAACCATTCAATGATTAACTTTGTGGCTAATTGCTGAAGTTAATTGAGTACGTGTTGAAATTTTATACGAATAGTCTGATTCTGTTGCTGCTATTGCTCGCAGGTGAATCCTATGCACAGTTGGATCCTGAACGCAAAGCCTGGAGTAGGTTGCAAGATGGAAAGTATGAGCGCGCACAGCGTCTTTTGCAAAAATCCTTACATAAAGATCCTTCGAACCTGGAAGCCATTTACGTGCTTGCCAACTGGTTTTTTGTACCCGCCAACCCTAAATTTCAGATTGATTCGGCATACTATTATATTAATAAATCTATCAGCGGATTTGATACATTATCGCTAAGAGAAAAGGATAAGCTGATTAAATTTCCTGTTGATAGTTTGATTTTACGTCAACTGAAAGGAGCGATCGATAGTGCCGCATTTGTCCGGGCAAAACAGGTAAATACGGAGGAGAGTTACCTCCAATTTATAAAATCTTTTTCTACCGCATTACAGGTAGACAATGCCATTGAATTGCGTGATGAAGTAAGTTTCCTGGAAGCGCTCAAGATAAACACTTATCAGAGTTTCCAAGCTTACTTATTTCGATATCCTCAATCACATCGGGCACAGGAAGCAACAGATCGTTATGATAAATTACTTTTCGAGGGGAAAACCAAAAGTAAAAAACTTGAAAGTTTTAAATCCTTTTTGAAGGATTATCCTCAAAGTCCGTATGCTGATCAAGCACAACAGCAGATATTTGAAATAGCTACTGCGTCAGGTGAACCAAAAGATTTTTTTAGTTATTTAAATGAATATCCATCCGCCAGACAGCGAAAGATGGTCGACAACATTTTGTTTCATATTTATAAAGACCGGGAAGAAACAATTCCGGCAAGTATACTCACTGATTCCCTAAAACGGGTAATGGAATTGGATGCTCGGTTTTGGATCCCATTTTTAAAGAATGGCGCATTCGGTTTTATGGATCAAACCGGGACCGAACTTTTGTCGCCACAATTTCAGGATGTGCGTGATGAATATAAATGCGGGCCCGTTATGGATGACATTCTTTCATTGACGGATGGCTATTTCAGTCGGACAGGAAAAAAAATTGCGAACAATACTTCGTCCGTTAAATCGATTGGATACGGCTATTTAATGGTCAATGATCAAAACTGCAAGACATTGATTCATAAATCAGGTTCGGTAGTTATTAGTGACTGTTATGAAGACTATTACATGGTCGATGATAATTTTATCGCGGCAATTCATGATGGATATTACACGCTTTTTACCCTGGCGGGAAGGTTACTTCCTGTTAAAGGAGTATCCCAGGTTGAACATGCGGAGGGATTAATTCTTTTAACACGATCGGGCAAAAAAGTTATCAATACTGTGGAGCAGCTGGCTTCCTTGGCAGATGGAAGTCCATTTCAGGATCAATTGGTTTTTGATGAAGTAAAAGCGTTTAGCAAGGGTTTGTTATTGGTCCGTAATAGTGGACTGGAAGGTATTCTCAATACAAATCTTGATTATGTGGTTCCGTTGGATCGACACTCTTTAACCAAAACTTCATTTGGGTTTATTAAAAACCAGAATGGTCGGATCTCAGTTTTTGGATTGTCTGCGGAACTTGAGAATAAGACCTATGATAACATCGCTTTTCATGGCAATTGGCTCGCGCTAAGTGGAGCTCAAAAAAGCGAGCTTTATGATATGCTATTAAAACAACGGGTTGTTTCAGATGCGGATTCAGTATGGTTTGATCAGCGCCTTGCCTTTACCAAGAAAAATAATAAGTATAAAGTTTATTTATCAGCTTCGCACTTCATGGACCTTCAGGCTGATTCTAAAATTAATTTTGTAAGCTCAAAAGATTCGGTACAATTCTTTTATACTGAAAGTAAAAGGAAGAATACAGTCTTTACTCTGGAAAAAGGTGAACAATTATTGGCAACGGAGTTTGTGCCGGAAGAATCCTTAGGCAATGAATTTTTTATCGTATCAAAAGGATCTAAAAAAGGACTGTTAGGTCGTAATGGAAAAACCTTGGTGCCAGTAGAGATGGATGAAATTATTCTTAAGGATAATAGTTATTTGGCAATTTTGAAGGATAAGAAATTTGGTTTGTATGATTTGCTGTCCCGCAGGTATATTAAACCCATATATGAACGTAATCTTATCCCAATCGGTAAACAGAATCTGGTGGTGTATAAAAATGGAGCTTACGGATTGATTGATCAACGTTCCAAACCTGAGACCGAATTTGAGTTTTCTGAAGTGCTTGCGTGGAGTGATTCTTTAATCTGGGTGAAAAAAGATTTTCAGTGGAAACTACTAAATTATCATACACAGAAAGTATTTCTTGATCGTGTAAAAAACATAACCTGGTTAAAAAATGGTAGCAATGAAAAAATTGTCCGCATCTACCGGGATAATTATTATGGAATTGTGAGCAACAGGAGAGGAGTAGTGGTGGTTCCGTCATTCACTGAAATCATTGATCTTGGTACAGCTGATCACCCTTTTTATTTTACAGAGAAAAATGTTGAAGAAGCAGGCATATTTATTGTTGTTTATTTTGACGAAGCAGGCAAATTAGTGCGTAAGCATGCCTATGAAGAAGATGAATATGATCGAATTTTGTGTGAGGATCATTAAATCCAATAAAATTATAATTTGTAATCCGTTTATCCATAATTAAAAGACATGAGAAAGATTATTGTTGGTGTTTGTTTGTTGTTGACTACGCAATTAATGATGGCACAGAATAAACCTAAGTTGGTGGTGGGCATCGTTGTTGATCAGATGCGTCAGGAATACCTCTACCGTTATGCAAGCAAGTTTGGACCTGATGGGTTTAGACGATTTACCAATGAGGGATTTGTATTAAAGAATGGCCATTATAATTATGTTCCTACTGAAACTGGCCCTGGACATGCATCCGTGTATACAGGCGCTACCCCCTCGGTTCATGGAATAGTTGCCAATGAATGGTACGATCGCGTATTGGGAAAAGGTGTAAACTGTGTTAATGATCCAATTCAGAAGCCGACAGGAACAAATGCTGTTGGGAGCGGAACCGTTTCTCCCTGGCGATTGCTCTCCACGACTATTACCGATGAGTTAAAGCTGGCATCACAACAGCGGGCCAAAGTTATAGGCGTCTCTATTAAAGATCGGGGAGCCGTATTGCCGGCGGGTCATCTGCCTGATGGGGCGTATTGGTATGATGGTAAAACAGGTAATATGATTACCAGCACATATTATTATGACACCCTTCCGGATTGGGTTCAGCAATTCAATCAACTCAATCTGGCTAATAAATATTTGAATCAAGAATGGAAAACTTTGTTACCCATTGAACAATATACGGAGGTTGGGCCTGATGATTCTCCTTATGAAGGAAAGTGGGGTGGCAAAACCACATCTGCTTTTCCTTACAATTTGGCGGAATTGCGAAAGCAGATGGGTGAATTAAATCTTCTTTCTATGACTCCATGGGGAAATACATTTATTGCTGACTTTGCCAAAAGGGCTCTTCTGGCAGAGGATTTAGGTAAAGATCAGGTGACTGATTTTCTTAGCATCTCATTCTCAAGTACGGATATAATTGGTCACGCCATGGGGCCTAACTCAGTTGAGTTGGAAGACACCTATCTCCGGTTGGATAAAACCCTGGAGGATCTGTTCGCTACTTTGGATAAGGAAGTCGGAAAAGGAGCTTATACTGTATTCCTTACTTCCGATCACGGTGTTTCTGAAGTGCCGCAGTCGATGATTGATAAACGTATTCCGGCCGGATATTTCCGCGCTGCATCTGTGGAGGCAAATCTGAAAGAACATCTTTTAAAATATTTTCCCGGAAAAGAAATAATTGAATTAATGACATCAGATCAGGTATTTATTAATCAGGCTGCATTTACTGGTGATCCACGTAAGGCTGGAGTTGATTTATTAATAGCCACCGATCTGATCACTAATTTTTTACAATCTACAGAGGGTATTGCCCAGGTATTCACTTCCACTACATTGCGACAGACGGCTTTTGATGAACAGAGCATTCGTGGAAAAGTGGTGAGAGGTTATAATAATAAACGGTGTGGTGATATTTCATTCGTATTGGAGCCAGGATGGTTGTCATGGGGTGGAGTAACCGGATCGACACACGGTTCAGTTTATACCTACGATACCCACGTTCCGATATTATTTTATGGAGCGGGAATAAAAAAAGGAACTTCCTCGCAGTTTCATACCATTACCGATATAGCTCCAACATTATCTGTCTTATTGGGTATCAAGTTTCCTAGTGGAGCAAATGGTCAACCGGTGGTGGAGATCCTTGATTAATAATTACCCCCATCCAAAAGGGATAAAGAAGTATTATTATTTGCTGTTCATAAATAGGGTGTGGAAATAACTAAACTCCAAACACCCCAAACATATTGAGGATGACAATCCCAATAATAATGGGGCATACATAACGGATCATAAATAACCAGATTCTATAGGGAGCGATACCGAGAATTTTTCCTGTTTTGAACGAAGGCATACCTTGTTCAATTTCATCGACTAATAAATCAGACTTAATAAACCAGCCTGTAAACAGGCAAGTTGATAAAACGACAAGCATCATAAAGAGGCTGCCAAACAAATAATCAAAAATGTCCATCACACCGGTTTTTATTACGCCGAGAAAGTCAATCTGCAGGACTGAGAGGCTTTCGGACGCACCCGTTGACAATGCAGAAGGAATACCAAACAAAAATGCAGCAATGGCTACGACCCGTGCGGCTTTCTTTCTGTTCCATTTCTTCTGATCCATGAAGTAGGCTGAAGGTGCTTCTAACATTGAAATGGTGGAAGTAATAGCGGCAAAGAATAATAATAAAAAGAACAAGGCGCCTGCAATATTTCCAAGCGGCATTTGCTGAAAGATATTGGCCAATACGTTAAATACCAGCGTTGCTCCCTGATCAGGTGATTGGTTAAACGAAAACACAGCTGGAAAAATCATGAAGCCAGCCAAAAATGCAATGGAACTATCCATTGCACCTACCCATAAACTTGAAGTGACAATATTTTGATTCTTGTTCAAATAGGAACCGTAAGTGATCATCATGCCCCAACCAACACCTAATGAAAAAAAAGCTTGTGTTAAGGCAGCCAGAATCACCTTGCTTGTTATTTTTGAAAAATCTGGAATTAGATAATACTGGATTCCTCTCCCTGCTCCAGGCAATGTAACCCCTCTTACGATCACGATAAGTAACAAAACAAAAAGCATGGGCATAAGAACTTTTGCTACTTTCTCAATTCCTCCGGATACTCCGGCTAGAACAATATAACTGGTTAGTAAAATCACTCCTGCCCCCAGTGGAATTACATAATTAGGATTAGCAATGAATTCAGCGAAAGTCGTTTTGATAGAAAGGAGAGAGATGAAAATATAGCCAACGGTCCAGCCGGCAATAGTGCTGTAATAACTAAGAACAACAAATGTCACGATCAATGGTAGCACGCCCACCAGGGTAACCCATAATTTATTTCCTCCCAAATGTTGAACCGCGCCAACCGGGCCTTTACCCGTTAATCGTCCAATGGCAATTTCATTGATGAGCATAGGCGCAGCTACCAGGACTACACATAAAATGTAAATCAGCACAAAAGCAGCACCACCGTTTTCACCGGTGAGGTATGGAAATCGCCAGATGTTACCCAAACCAACTGCTGAGCCGGCAGCGGCCATTACAAAACCAAACTTTGAACCCCATTCACCACGATTTGCAGACATAATTGTATTATTTGAATCTGGGTAAGATCAAAAAATAATTTCTATTTAAAAACAAGTGCTGTGTGAGTGGCACAATTACCATCTAAAACTGCGATGCCATCAGTGCGATGCCATCATGGAAGGAGTGTGGATGATAACCCAATTCATCTTTTGCTTTTTTGATGAAGAAACCAGTTTTCAGTGGCCTCATCGCTGGCTGTTTAAACTTACTTGAATCAGTTGGTTGAATCAATGATTTATTCAGCTTGAAGAACTCAGCTGTTTCAATTGCGATATCATAGGGAGTCATCATTTCTTCCCCTGAAATATTGTAAACGCCGATAGCTTTTTTCTTTGCGGCAAGTAAACAACCCATGGCTAAATCTTCTGCAAGCGTAGGAGTACGCCATTGGTCATTAACGACATTGATCGTCTTTCCCTCTTCCAGGCTTTTTTTAACCCATAGCACGATGTTACTACGACTCATGTCAGGAGTAACTCCATAGACCAACACCGTGCGCAGAATAGCCCATCCAATATTACTTTGTTGAATCACCCTTTCACCAGCCAATTTGCTCTCTCCGTAATAATTCACGGGATTTGGCATGGCCGTTTCATCTAACGGTCCTTCGGAACCATCAAAAATGAAATCAGTCGAAACATGAACCAGGTGCGTATGATTTTTTGAACAGGTAGCGACCAGGTTTGATACGCCAGTAACATTTACTTTCCAACAGGCTTCGCGGTCGATTTCACATTGATCCACTTGGGTCATAGCGGCCGAATTGATAATCACATCTGGCTTAAGCGCACTAATTACATTGTCGGTTTGTATGGGGTTGGATATATCTAATTCAAAGAACGAAACGGTTGATGGAAGCCCTGATATGGTTCTTCTTCCTGTGGCTATAACCTGAATATCGGCTTGCTTGTTTAATAATTGCACGAGCTTATAGCCAAGCAATCCGTTCGCACCCGTAATTAGAATTTTCATTTTTTTATCTCCGGAAATTCGTAATCGAACTCTTTCGTGATTTTTTTTCTTGGCATTTCTTCCACGATTATGGTCATTCTGATGTCCTCATACGGTCGATCGCCCGCAACCGTTGGAACAGCTGCAATTTTATCAAGAACATCTAATCCCTTAATCACCTTGCCAAATACCGTATATTCATCATCAAGGTGAGGTGAACCGCCCACGGTGGTATAGGCTTTAATTTTTTCTTCGGAAATATCCTTCAAAATTTTTACCCCATTTTGTTTTTCTATTCGTGGAATACAACTGTATACTATCTTTTGATAGGCTGCCATATCTCCAGTTGCGTACACCTGATTGAGCGTATCAACAGCGCCTTTGTTGTCGGGGTTCATCATAAACTGTCGGAATAAGGATCCTAATTTTGCCTGATCAACTTTCAGATATTCTACATCTGATTCCTTTACTACGGAACCTTGCACAATATAAAATTGACTTCCGCTGGATGCTTTCGTAGGATTCTGATTATCAGGTAATCGGGCGGCTGACAGTGCCCCTTTTGCATGAAATAAATGAGGATTGAATTCCGGTTCGATAGTATAGCCCGGCCCACCTCCTCCAAGCTTTTGCTCTGGCGTTGCGTTTTTGGAATCAGGATCTCCACCCTGAATCATAAAATTTTGAATGATCCGATGAAATAATAAACTGTCATAGAATTTTTCTTTGGCCAACTTGATGAAGTTTGCTTTGTGTTGGGGAGTCTCGTCATATAAAATAGCCACCATGTCTCCATATTTTGTTTTTATTGTGATGACGGTGCCATTTTTATCTTTGTGTTGAGCGCATCCAGTCGCCAGGCAGAGAAAGGTGATGGTGAGGATTAAAAGTTGTTTCATCGGGATAAATGCATGTTAAGGATTCAATGTTTTTGAGATTTGTATGGATAGATCAAGGAAAATCATTTTAGCGCTGCCATTTCTTTCCAAATGATAAGATGCGTCACTTATAAGGGAATTGATTTTTTCAAGTTTATTAATATTCATCACTTTGCTGAAGTTCTGAATAAAATTTGCTTCGCTTGCTTTTACCCGGGCAATGGCACTGGCACCTGAAAATTGCAGCAGGGTTTCCCGCATCATACTCAACCCATATAGAAATAAATTACGCTGACTAAGCTTGTCAGATTCATGAAAATCTTCCGAAAAACTTAATAACATGGAATAATCGCGCTTAAAGCACGACCGCATCCATTCTTCGAAACGACTTTGAAAATGATCTTCCTCACTGTCAGTTAATTTTAGGGCCAGGTTGAGATTGCCATCGGCTAACTGAATAATCGCCTGTGCTCTTCCTTCATCGAGCGAGGGATCTTTTTGCTTCAGATATCTGCTCACTTCGTCATCACTGAGCAATGGCACACGCACCATCTGAGTCCGTGAAAGCACAGTTGGTAATAGCTTATCGGCGGCATTGCTGACCAAAAGAAAAAAAGTATTGGCTGGCGGTTCTTCAAGAATTTTTAAAATGCCATTGGCAGCCGAAGCATGCATGAGTTCAGGTTGCCAGATGATCATTACTTTATAAGTGCTTTCGAATGGCTTCAAAGAAAGTTGTTTTATGATTTCCCGTCCTTCTTCTCGCGAAATCAAAGGTTGTTTGTCCTCCCCTCCATAGGCATTTATCCAGTCTCCCAAATCGCCAAAGGGTTGTTCAGTCAAGAAAATTCGCCACTCTTTAAGAATTTCAGACTTAAACCGATCTTCATCTTTATCATTTTTAAGATTATTGAGCGGGAAGACAAAACTGGTATCCGGGTGGATATATTTATGACTTTTACTGCACGCAGCGCAAGTACCGCACGAATCATGTTCACCTTTATTTTGGCAATGCAGGTAGGTAGAGTAGGCCAATGCAATAGGGAGATTTAATGAACCTGGCTTACCAAGGAATAATTGCGCATGGGCGATATGATGATTGCGCACGGAATCAATTAAAGTTGCTTTTAACTCGGATAACCCTGGAATGTCTGAGAACTTCACTGCTTTGATTCTTTAATTATGATGTATGTGAATTTGATTTCTTTTCCCAAACGCGGAAGGCAGCCGACTCTTTATATATATGTGCCATAATTTCTTTATCAACTTCTGTCAAAGGAAGTGATCTTCGTTCCATTGCTTTAGCTGCTGTTTCCATCGCTTTATTGAATTGAAAAGTGGTAAAGCCAGCCGCACCTCCCCACGCAAAAGAGGCGATAAAATTACGCGGATAGCCATCTCCAAAAATGCTGGCACTCACACCCACTACTGTTCCGGAATTAAACATGGTATTGATGCCACATTTACTATGATCACCAAACATTAATCCGCAAAACATAAGTCCAGTGTCCTTGAATCCGCCTTTGGCATAATTCCAGATCTTAATATTATCATAATTGTTTTTCAGATTGGAGGTGTTCGTATCGGCACCGATGTTGCACCACTCACCAATAACGGAGTTCCCCAGGAAGCCATCGTGAGATTTATTACTGTATCCAAAGATCACTGAGTTACTTACTTCTCCACCAATCTTTGAAAATGGCCCAACCGAGGTGTCGCCCCTTACTTTAGCGCCCATATTTACTTGCGATTCTTCGCAAAGGGCGAATGGACCGCGAATCACTGCACCCTCTTGTATTAGGGTATTTTTTCCGAGATAAATTGGCCCGTTTTCAGCATTCAAAATAGCAGCACGTACTTGTGCCCCCTCTTCCAGAAATATATTTTCACTAGAATAAACTCTCGTATGAATATCATTTATTGGAGCTGATTTTCTTCCCTTCGTAATTAATTTAAAATCTGATCTTATTTGGCCTCCGTTTAATTGATAAATTTTCCACACCTGGTCGATCAATGTTACAGGATGATCAATTTGGTTGATAGTACCTGAAATAATTTCAGGCACTTCATCTTCTGAAGTACGGACGACAAGAATCATGTTATCCTTCGCAATCGCGTCACCAGGTTGAAGGGTTTGGATGGCATCAACCAATTCTACATTGGGACAGACAGCCCCGTTGATCCAAAAATTATCGGTAGTAAGTGTAGTAGGAAATTTATCCGATAAGTATGGCTGAGTCGAAAAGGAAGGTTTTACCTGTAGCATTTTTTGCCATTTTTCATAAATGGTAAGAATTCCGATACGGATATCAGCTACCGGACGAGTAAAGGTAAATGGAAGTAAATCCTGACGGATAGTAGGGTTATCAAAGAGGATTACATTCATACCGCTAAAATAGGTTGATCACCAGCTTTTGACAAATTACCAATCTCAATCAGGCAATAAAAAAGGTCTCAATTTGGAGACCTTTTTTAAGCAAAAACACGCTAAGAAGAAATGTCTTATTTCTTTCCGTATTTCTTTTGAAATTTTTCAACACGACCGGCCGTGTCAAGAAACATTTTCTTGCCTGTAAAGAAAGGGTGAGAAGCAGAACTTACTTCAACCTTAATAACAGGATATTCTTTACCATCTTCCCACTTTATGGTTTCTTTAGGAACTGAGGTAGAGCGACTTAAAAACTTAAAATCACTTGAAGTGTCCCAAAAAACAACTTCTTTATAATCTGGATGAATGCCTTTTTTCATAATCTACTTGCTTAAAGGATTGCAAAAGTAGAAAAACAGTCTCTAATTACAAGCCCTTAACCCTCAAATTTCCTAATAAATTCTTAAAATTGTGGGTTTTGCAGCGGAATTATCTTCAATTACGAAGGATTTATTTAATTCACATGATTTGGGCTCTCCACTGTTTTGAGGCTAATTGACATTTTGATAATGAAAAGGATACTTTCCGGACTGATTTTACTGGTTAGTCTTAACCAGGGATTTGCACAGAGTACCAATGCGACTCTAAATGAAGATTACTATCACTGGATAGACCGATATGAAATAAAATCCGGAAAAATAGTTCCTGGCTTTTTCAGTGCAATTAAGCCTTATAGGCGTGATATTATTGTTAAATACCTTGATACCTTATCAACTTCAGGGGTTTTTACTTCTCGCAGTGATCAGTTTAATAATGACTATTTAAGAAACGATAGTTGGGAGTGGAGCGGAGCGGAGACCAACGAAAGCAAAAAGCCTGTTTTGAAGAAATTATACCGTAAGAAATCAGATCTGGTAAATATAGATATTCCTGAATTTGATTTGCATGTCAATCCAGTGTTATACATAGGTGGCGGAGCAGACAACCGTCTTGATTATCCAATAATGATTAACACCCGTGGTGTAGAGATCCGAGGCATGGTGGATCGTAAAATCGGCTTCTACACTTTTCTGGGAGAGAACCAATCTAGTTTACCTTCTTACGTGAACGACCAAATGGTGTTAAATCCTGTGGTTCCTCACGAAGGGTTCTGGAAAGATTTTAAGGATCATGGCGTTGATTTCTTTCAGGCGCGTGCCTACATCGACTTCAACATTAGCAAGCACATTAATATGCAGTTTGGAAATGATCGCACTTTTATCGGTAATGGATTCCGTTCTTTGATTTTTTCAGATTATTCACCACCAACTCTTTTTCTCCGGGCCAACGTACGCGTATGGAAGATCAATTATCTCTACCAACTTAATCGGATGGTGGCGGATACCAAATCATCAAGCAAATCGCGCTATCCGGAGAAATTTATGGTCTTCCATCATGCCAGTATCAACATCGGAAAGAAATTCAATCTTGGCGTCTTTGAATCTGTTGTGTTTAGTCCGAAAGACTCAACCAATAATAACACGTTTGATCTCAGTTATCTCAACCCCGTAATATTTTATCGTGCGATCGAGCAACATTTTGGCAGCAGCGACAATGCACTCCTTGGCATGGATTTTAAATGGAATGCCTTTAAAAAGATCTCCGTATATGGTCAAGCCGTACTGGATGAATTTGTACTGGACGAGATCATGGCGGGAAATGGTTGGTGGGCGAATAAATTTGCGTTGCAGGGGGGTATAAAATATATAGATGCATTGGGCATCTCTAACCTGGACCTACAGGCTGAGTTAAATGTGGTGCGCCCTTATACCTACTCACATACTACGCAATACGGCAGTTATAGTAATTATCGCCAGTCGTTGGCTCATCCGCTCGGCTCCAATTTCAATGAGATGATTGGGATTGTTCGGTATCAGCCGATTCCCAGGCTAAATTTAATTGGGAAAGCAACTTATGCGGATATCGGCCGTGACGGTATTGGCGAAAATTGGGGAAGTGATATTTTGAAGCCCAGTCAGTCGCGTGAACAGGAATACAATAACATGATCGGTCAAGGACATAGTAATACTATTTTATCTTTGAATTTAACCGCTTCTTACATGCTGAAGCATAATCTTTTTATCGATGCCGCACAGATTGTACGTCAGAGTAAATGTGATCTTTCATTTTATAATAACAACACGACCATTACTTCTGTAGCTTTGCGCTGGAATATTCCTCAGCGTCTTTATGATTTTTAAACCGATTAAATGAATACTTTTTTCAGAGTACTCTCGTATGCCAATAAACTGAGACAGCGATTAATTTTATTTTTTGGCTTCTCCATACTGGGAATTATTTTCGGAGCATTTAACATCGTGCTTGTTATGCCCATGCTCGATACTTTGTTTAATCAGACTAATAAGATCACTGTTGCTCCGGCATTGCCTGATTTTGAGCTCTCTGTAAATTATATTGTAGGAGTCTTTAATCACTTTTTTCTTCAAATAGTTATTTCCCAAGGATCATTGGATGCGCTTTTATTTGTCTGTGCCCTGATTGTCTCGTGTGTGATTCTTGCTAATATGTTTCGATATCTTGAACGGGTGATGGCCACGAAAATCCGTGTCGACCTGGTGAAGAATATCCGTATGGATATTTTTAAAAAAGTGACGCTCCTTCATATTGGTTACTTCAATAATGAGCGAAAGGGAGATTTGATTTCCCGATTCACCAATGATGTCAGTGAAGTAGAGACGGCCGTGATGAACAGTTTGAAGGCGGTTATGAAAGAGCCGATCACTATTGTTGTTTACTTTTTTGTGTTGTTCACCATTTCGCCATCACTTACTCTCTTTACATTATTGGTTTTACCTATTACGGGTGGTGTTTTGGCTGAAATCATTAAGCGGCTGAAAAGGCAGGCCACTCAAGGTCAGGAATCATTAGGGCGCATATTAAATACGTTGGATGAAACATTCAGCGGTATGCGTGTGATTAAGGCATTTAATGCACGCAATTTTGTCATCGACAAAATTGAAAGCGAAAGTGACTATTATCGGAGAGTTAGTAAGTCAATGGCTTATAAAAATGAATTGGCATCACCGGTTTCAGAGATCCTAGGTGTGCTGATTATTTCAGGAATTATTTTCTTTGGAGGTAACATGGTTTTAAGTGAAGATTCCACATTGAAGCCTGCCGCTTTTATGACGTTTCTCGCAGTTTTTGCAATGATTATCCAGCCCGCTAAGAATTTTTCAAATGGTATTACTTCCCTGCAACGAGGAACCGCCTCAGCAATCAGAATCTTTTCCATTATCGACCAGCAACCGGCTATCGCCAACAAGCCAAACGCAATCGAATTAAAATCATTTGAACGAGAGATTGAGTTTAGGAATGTAAGCTTCGCCTACGATACGGAAATGGTGTTAAAAGGCATTAACCTAAGTATCAATAAAGGGAATACAGTAGCCTTGGTTGGTCCTTCTGGTGGAGGTAAATCTACCTTGGCGGATTTGGTGCCTCGATTCTATGATCCGGTTGAAGGTGAAGTATTACTGGATGGAAGACCAATAACGGAATTTGAATTGGAATCCTTACGTAAACAGATTGGCGTTGTCACGCAAGAGTCTATTCTTTTCAATGACACCATTTTCAATAACATCGCGTTCGGAATGCCTCAGGTAAGAGAAGAGGATGTGATTCAGGCCGCAAAAATTGCCAATGCTCATGACTTTATTATGCAGACAGAAAGCGGTTACCAAACTTTCATAGGTGAAAGGGGGTCCAAGCTTTCGGGTGGTCAACGTCAACGATTAAGCATTGCACGTGCGGTATTAAAGAATCCTCCAATACTTATTTTGGATGAAGCGACGTCAGCCCTGGATTCTGAATCAGAAAAACTCGTTCAAGATGCTCTTTTTAACTTGATGAAAAACCGGACATCCATAGTAATCGCACATCGGCTAAGTACCATACAGCATGCCGATGAAATCATTGTTATAAAAAATGGTGTGATTGCCGAGCGAGGTACACACGCAGAACTGCATAATAAAAATGGTATTTATCACAAGCTAGCTACCATTCAGGGTGCTGATCGCTGGCAGGAATAATGAAATGTTTTTAAAGTTTTTTGACTTTTGCTTTGCTTGAAACGGTCTAAGTTTGTTACTTAATAGAAAATTGAATGAATCAACGCAGGCGAATCTTCTTCATTATATTCGGAACCTACCACCTGGTAACTCTATTTTTAATTTTATTTATTGAAGCGCAAAAAGAAGATTTAGGTTTGCTTTACGGCCTCTATTCAAAAATATGGATGATGCGTTACGGGGCGATGTTAGGGGTGTTATTATTTGTGATCGATTTTACTTGGAATTGGATTGAAAACAGAAATACAATTCGCGAAAAGGAAGTAATGCGGCACGAAAATAATACGCTAAAGGCAAAGGTCTACGATTTACAACAACCAGCAGCAGAGCCTATAAAAGATTCATCGGCTGGTTCACCATCCTAATCATTTTTTATGAGTCATATCTCCATAATTTCCAGGGAGCTTAACGAGGCAGCGGAAGTTTTGCGGAATTTTATGAGTGATGGCGATAATCTTGATCTAATCGAGAAAGCAGCAAAATTAATAAGTGAATCCATTAAGGATGGGGGTAAGGTTATCTCATGTGGTAATGGGGGTTCTCATTGCGATGCCATGCACTTTGCCGAAGAACTTACAGGCCGTTACCGAGATAATCGCAAAGCCATTCCAGCTATTTGTGTAAGTGATCCAAGTCATATTTCTTGTGTGAGTAACGATTTTGGCTATGAGTTTGTGTTTTCGCGCTACCTCGAAGCATTGGGTAACAAAGGGGATGTATTATTAGGGATTAGCACGAGTGGTAATTCACAAAACATTGTTAAGGCGGCACAGACTGCCAGGGAAAAAGGAATGAAAATCATTCTTCTTTCCGGGAAGGATGGCGGAAAACTTGCTTCCCTGGCTGATATCGAATTACGGGTTCCCCACTTTGGATATGCCGATCGAATTCAGGAGGTTCATATTAAAATCATCCACATTCTAATCCTGCTTATTGAAAAGGAAGTGATTGGTTAATCCTTTTCTTTCTCAAAGATTCTTATATTCGCCTTAACGCCATATACCCTAAGAGGTATGGTGAGGGGATTTGTTAATCTGAAACATTAATGAACATGGTAGCCAAGACTTTTGGAAGTGCAGTACACGGAGTTGATGCCCGAACAATCACCGTTGAAGTGAATGTAACACAAGGTACCAACTTTCACTTAAGCGGGTTACCGGATTCAGCCGTAAAGGAAAGTCAGCATCGCGTGGAATCTTCTTTTAAAAGCTTGAATTATTTCATGCCCCGTAATAAAGTAGTTGTAAATCTGGCACCAGCAGATTTGCGGAAAGAAGGAAGTGCCTATGATTTGCCAATAGCGCTGGCTATTTTGAAAGCCTCAGGGCAGATAGAAACAGAGCTCATTGATAAGTATATGATTATGGGAGAATTATCACTGGATGGTATACTTCGACCCATTAAGGGGGTGCTGCCGATAGCTATTCAAGCCCGTAAGGAAGAATTCAAAGGATTTGTTTTGCCCAAGATGAATGTACGCGAGGCAGCCATCGTTAATAATCTTGAAGTTATCGGTGTTGATACGTTACAGGAGGCCATTGACTTTTTTGAAGGGAAAATTGATATCGATCCTTTGCGCATTGATACACGAGAGGTATTTCAAAATCGTATAAATAATTACGATGCCGACTTTAAAGATGTACAAGGCCAGGAAAATATTAAGCGCGCCTTGGAAATAGCAGCAGCCGGAGGACACAATGCAATCATGATTGGCCCTCCTGGGGCTGGTAAAACAATGCTGGCAAAACGATTACCGTCTATTCTGCCGCCACTTACCTTGAATGAAGCGCTTGAGACCACCAAGATCCACTCCGTTGCAGGCAAGTTGGGTGCTGATGCCACTTTATTAACTACCCGTCCATTTCGAAGTCCTCACCATACCATAAGTGATGTTGCCCTGGTGGGTGGAGGCGGAAATCCACAACCTGGAGAAATTTC
>JAHEMS010000339.1 GCA_024643595.1 Bacteroidota bacterium | reverse complement strand
AGACTATCCTGCGACTATTAGGGCAGGATAGTTTTTTATGAGATACCGGATTATGACTTTATTTATTTTTATAGGCGTTTTTTTATTGATTGATTTTTATGTCTTTCAGGCTGTACTGAATGTAAGTAAAGGCTGGCCCTCACCATGGCAAACGTTAGTGCGCTACGGATTCTGGCTCCCTACTGCTCTGTGCATTACCGCGCTTTCCTGGTGGATGTTTGCCGATCCGTTCTCGATTACTTCGGGCATGCGCAATTGGATTATCACCGGAATATTTGCCACCTATTTCTCAAAACTATTTGGCGTATTCTTTTTATTAATAGATGATGGCCAAAGGTTGGTGCGTTGGATTACAAAATACTTTTCAAAAAATCCATCTACGTTGCCAGGGGAAGTGATTACCCGCTCTCAATTTTTAACAAATGCGGCAATGGTAGCTACGGCAATTCCTTTTGGGGCTATGGCCTATGGGATTATTTCCGGAGCGCATGACTATCGTTTAAAGCGAGTATCCCTAAAATTATCCAACCTGCCAAAGGAATTTGATGGCATTCGAATCGCTCAATTGTCAGATATTCATTCGGGAAGTTTTTTTAATAAAACAGCCGTTAAGGGTGGGGTTGAAATGACACTGAATGAAAAACCTGATGTGATCCTTTTTACCGGAGACCTGGTGAACAATGAATCTAGTGAAGTGAAGGACTACATTGATGTATTCAATAAGCTTCGTGCACCTTTAGGAGTTTATTCGGTGACAGGTAACCATGACTACGGGGATTACAAAAACTGGGAAAGTAAAGAAGCGAAGAAACAAAACTTTAACGATCTGATGGAAGCACATCGCTTATTGGGTTTTGACTTACTGATGAATGAAAATCGATTTATAACGCAGGGGAGTGAGAAGCTGGCAATTATCGGGATTGAAAACTGGGGTGCTGGAAGGTTCACAAAATATGGAAAATTAGATCAGGCATATAGGGGTACGGAAGAGGCCGCTACCAAAATATTAATGTCGCATGATCCTAGTCATTGGGATGCAGAAGTGCGACCTGGATACAGCGATATTGATTTAATGCTATCTGGGCACACGCATGGATTTCAATTTGGTGTAGAGCTGGGCGGTTTCAAATGGAGTCCCGTGCAATATGCCTATAAGCAATGGGCCGGATTGTACAAAGAAGGCAATCAGCATCTTTATGTTAACCGTGGTTTTGGTTATCTGGGTTATCCGGGTCGTGTGGGGATGCCACCTGAAATTACTATTATCGAGTTGAAAAGGGCTTAACTAAGTCAGGTAAGAGCTTGGTGTCTTACCGGTAATTTTTTTGAACATCCTGTTAAAATGGGATAGATTTTGGAATCCTGATTCGTAACAAATGTTTTGAATATTTTTCCTGCCCTCAATAATCATTTTGCAGGCATTGCTGATTCTTACTTCGTTTAAAAAATTGGTATAGGTCTTCCTCGTGCGCAATTTGAACTAACGGCAAAACGCTTCGCAGGATAGGTTAGCGATTTCTGCAACGTCATCTATTTTAATTTTGCGATGACTTTGTTTGAATGTAAAGTGAAGAACATCGTTCATTCTTTTCTCTTCGCCAATATGCGGATTGAACGTGATAGGTGCCACAGAAAGAGATATCCAATCCTTAGAAACCGTTAGCTCATTCAGAAGTTCCAGAAACAAAATCAGCTTTTTGATTCTTTTGGATTTTTTCAACGCATGAATGATTTCAGTTACGTTGTTTTTTGTTTCGCTTATCAGTCGGATACCAGTACTTGACTGTTTAAGAAATTTTTTCACTTCCTGTAATTCCTCCAATTGCCAGAAACTTTCTCCGGCATACTTTTCGTCAAAATATATGGAGGTGGCTTTAGTATTTTTTTTACTTCGTGAATGATAGTATTTTTCATCATTGCGAAAAACATGCGATTGACCACCACCAATCAGAAATAGATCACCGGGTACGAACCGTCCAACATAATCACCTACAATCAAAGTTCCCTCCCCGCTTTCGATAAGCATGATTTGTGTTTCAGGGTGTTGATGAAGTTTATCGTATAAGTGTGGTAGAATATCTACTTGCACTCGAAAGGCTTCTCGGGTGATTTTTGGTACATTGAAAGGAATAACCTTCATTACGGTTCAATTTTGATTAAAAAATTAATCAAATAAGGCTAATAATAGTCAAAATAGTATTGAAATTGATTATTAGCGGTGAACTAAATAATCTTGTCTATTCGGTAATTTTGAACTTCAATTAAAATAAAAGCTATATGGCAATTCAATGGAAGGGAGTTTATCCTGCAATTACAACCAAGTTTACAAATGATGATAAACTTGATTTTCCTCTTTTTGAAAAAAATCTCCGGGCACAACTGGATGCCGGAGTAGAGGGTGTGATATTAGGTGGCACATTGGGTGAAGCGAGCGTCTTGAGTAATGAAGAAAAATTTGATTTGGTGAAGTTTACCGTAGATAAAGTGTCTGGTAAGATTCCCGTCATTATGAATATTGCCGAAGGAAGCACACGGGATGCCATAAAGTTGGCCATAGAGGCAGAGAAAAATGGTGCAACCGGGCTGATGTTGTTACCTCCAATGCGGTATAAATCGGATCATCGTGAAGCAGTAACTTATTTTAAGTCGGTCGCGGATGCCACCTCGTTGCCCATCATGATCTATAATAACCCAATAGATTATAAGGTGGAGATAACGCTCGACATGTTTGCTGAACTGGTGGAGAATAAAAACATACAGGCTATTAAGGAATCTACCCGCGATGTTTCAAATGTAACCCGTCTCATTAACCGTTTTGGAGATCGTTTTAAAATACTTTGTGGCGTGGATACTATCGCCATGGAAGCATTTATGCTCGGTGCTGATGGGTGGGTAGCTGGATTGGTTTGTGCATTTCCAAAAGAAACAGTCGCTGTATATAAACTTACTAAAGCAGGTAGAATTGTGGATGCATTGAAGATCTATCGGTGGTTTTTACCACTATTGGAGTTAGATCTTCATCCTAAATTAGTACAATATATTAAGCTGGCTGAACAGGAAGCGGGCATTGGTTCAGAAAATGTTCGAGCACCCCGGCTAAAACTAATTGGTGAAGAACGCGATCGGATTCTGAAAATCATTCAAGATGGAATAAAAAGCCGACCAACAATTCAACTTTAGTACATCATTTAAGGTCGAATAAAATGCATATTAATCTGGATGAAAAGTTTAGTAAATTTTCAGCCTTCTGGCGACCATACATAATTGGAGAGCTAAATGAAAATTATGTCAAGCTTGCCAGGTTAAAGGGTAATTTGATCTGGCATAAACATGACCTTGAGGACGAAATGTTTGTAGTGCTAACGGGAACACTCATGATGGATTTTCGTGATGGACGCACGATTTCCACCAAGGCAGGAGAAATATTAATTGTCCCGAAAAATACTGAGCATCGCCCTTGGACCAACGATGAAGAAGTAAAAGTGATATTAATAGAACCAAAAATGACCAAGCATACTGGTGAAATAATATCAGAGCAAACTGTTACGGAGTTGGAGTGGATATAAGAAATTTACTTTGCTTCATTCAATGTTTGAAAGTAGCTTGAATAGAAATATTTAGTCATAAAAAAAGTAATATCATGAATTATAACGATGCCACGATCGATCAAGTGAATGCTGCAGTTAAGGAGGCGCATATCTCGTTTCTCTCCTACAAAAATTTTTCAGGTAAGAAGAGGGCTGAATTTCTTCGCGCGATTGCTGACGAAATTGAGTCCCTTGGACAAACGTTGATAACTACCGCTATGGGAGAAACAAACCTTCCTGAAGCTCGTATTGTCAATGAACGAGGCCGGACTACCGGACATTGCCGTATGTTTGCAGATTTAGTGGAGGATGGGTCTTGGGTAGAAGCGCGTGTTGATACCGCTTTGCCGAATCGTATGCCAGCTCCCAAACCGGATATCAGAAAAATGCTTGTTCCTGTGGGTCCGGTTGTTGTATTTGGTGCGGCGAATTTTCCATTGGCATATTCAACTGCTGGTGGGGATACTGCATCTGCGCTGGCGGCTGGATGTACAGTAATTGTTAAGGCTCATCCAGCTCATGCCGAAACTTCAGAGTTGATTGCCAGTGCCATAAAGAAAGCGATTGAGAAAACAGGTATGCCTCAAGGCGTATTCCAACATCTGCACGGTTCCGGATTTCAAGTTGGTCAAGCACTTGTAAAACATTCCCTAATCAAAGCTGTTGGCTTTACCGGATCATTGGCGGGTGGCAAGGCGTTATTTGACATTGCTAACCAACGGTCAGAACCCATTCCTGTTTTTGCAGAAATGAGTAGTATCAACCCAGTGATTTTATTACCAGAAACGTTAGCCAGAGATGCAGAAAAATCTGCGGTATCGCTGGCGGGGTCTATCACTTTAGGAGTAGGCCAATTTTGTACCAACCCGGGGTTGATAATTTCAGTGGAAGGAGAGGGGCTGAATAATTTCATAAAAGTCTTATCGGCAGAATTTCTAAAAGCGCAGCCGGCTAATATGCTCCATCAAGGCATCGCTGATAACTATTCCAACAGGTTATCACAAACACTGGCACAAAAGGGTATTAGGCTTGAAGGCCAGTCTTCTGCCGAAGGAAACACGCTACAAGGAAGACCTTTAGTATCGTCAGTGCTTGCCGAAGATTTTATTAAAAATCCTAAGTTGGCTGAAGAGGTCTTTGGACCTTTTTCATTGATCGTGCGATGCAAA
>JAHEMS010000338.1 GCA_024643595.1 Bacteroidota bacterium | reverse complement strand
GATAGGCTTCACATCAATTTGTGAACCTGGCAAGAAAGCTTCAATGCCAAATACATCGACAATCAAGCCACCTTTAGTTCTGCGCTTTACAAATCCTTCAATCACCTCATCCTTATCCAACGCATTCTGCACGTGCTCCCATCCCTTTAATAGTTTTGCCTTTCTACGGGAAAGAACCAACTGACCCATGGCGTTTTCACGCTCTTCAATAAACAGGTCAACTACATCACCAATTTTTAAATTGGGCGTATCTTTAAATTCGGCCAGTGGTACAAGACCATCTGACTTGAAACCAATGTTCAGGATGACATCACGGTCATTGATACCTACTACAGTACCAGTAACCAGTTCGCTTTCATTCACCGAAGTAACGGTGCCTTCATATTGCTTCAAGATCGCTTCACGGTCTTTTGCAGAATAGCCTTCACCAAATCCTTTTCTGTCATAGGCATCCCAATCGAAATTCTCCGTGGAGATTGTGGATTCCGTTGCTGCCTTGCGGTTGGTTACATCGCGGATCATCCGGCTGATGCCTTCTTCTTCTTCCGCCTTTTTTTCTTTTTTGAATTCTGTGAGTTCGTCTTTTTCGAAGAGTTCTAATGCTGCTGCACCTTTAACGGCTTTCTTTACAGGAGCATCATCGATCACCGGCTTTGATTTTGCCTTTGGCTCTTCTGACTTCTCTTTTAGATCTTTTTGCGCTTTCGCCATAATACTTATCCCCTGATTTTACATGTAACAGACGGGGTCCTGTTACAAATTTGGTGTTACAATCGCTCTTTCTGAGGTCAAAAAGAAGCCCCGCCAATCAGCGGGGCTGCAAAGGTAAATATTTTTTGTAAAAAGTCTAAGCGCTGGCTATGGCTTTAGCAATGCCGGTTCAAGGGTTCCTGTTGCGTATTCCAGCAACACTTTCTGGAACAGCAGGGTAACTTCCGCCTGTACTTTGGCTGCAGCCCCCAACACATACGTTTGGTTTGCCTGCGCCAATGCTACCTGCGGTGTGATCCCCAGCAGGTAACTTTCCTGTTGCGTACGGAGAGCCAGTTCGCCTGCCTGGGCCTGCGCCAGGCTGGCTTCATAGTTCTCCAAGGCATTGACGAAGTTATTGAAAGCACGCTGCACATCCAGTTTCACCGTCTTTTCAAGGTTCTGATAGTTAAGTACGCTGTTTTCAAATTGCACTTGCGAGGCTGATCGCTGATACCTGGTCTGGAACCTATTGAAGATAGGTATAGATAGGTTGATCCCATAGGAAAGTGATGGATTGGTGGTGCGGATTTGCGTATTGAATTTATCGGCTATCAAAGAATAATAGAACGATCCATAATTGGCATAAATGGAAAGCGAAGGCAACGCGGATGACAATACTGATTTATAGGAATACTTATTCGCTTTCATCTGGTGATCCAATTGCTTCAGGTCTGCCCGATTATCAACTGCGATAGCGATCAGGCTGTCCAGATTCGCATATTTATAGTGGGTCAAATCCTCGTTTAAAGCAGGATTGGTAACCTCAAAAGGTTGTGAAGGATCAAGTTGCAACGTTTGGGCTAAAATCGATTTATCGTTTTGCAAGGAGTTCTTTGACCTGATAAAGAGCACCTGGGCTGATTTAGTTTGTGCATCCTGTGTATAGGCATCGGTGATTGCCCTCGCCCCCACATCCACAAAACCTTGTATCTGCTCGAGGATAGTAGTCTGGGTCTTTAAATTTTCCTCTGCGATGCGCATCAGTTCCTGATCCAATAACACTTGCAGGTATTGCGTAGCTACGTTGGATACTACATCCTGCGCACTGCGCTTTACCAAATAGCTTTGCGCCATCAACTGGTTATCCGCCTGCACGAGGGAATTATAATTACTAAAACCATTAAAAACAGTGACGCCTGCGTTTAGCTGGGCATACACATAATCGGTGGTGATGCTCTCAAGGTTACCGTTAGTTGTGTTTTGCTGCTGGCCTTCTTTGCGTTGAGTACCTCCACTGATATTTAAATTGGGGAAATAATTTCCAACGGCATTTAACTTTTGTGCCTGGTTGGCCGCTAACTGGTTTTTTCGTTGATTGAGGATTACATTTCGCTCAAGCCCGATGGATACCGCTTCTTCAAAAGTTAGCTTTGTGACCGCGTTCTGCGCCCATATAATTCCACCGTTGAGTA
Source organism: Bacteroidota bacterium (assembly GCA_024643595.1). Classification (GTDB taxonomy): domain Bacteria; phylum Bacteroidota; class Bacteroidia; order Cytophagales; family Cyclobacteriaceae; genus ELB16-189. The sequence continues at coordinate 2,607 of JAHEMS010000338.1, read as the reverse complement.
AAATGAAGATTAGTGTTACAACCCGTTTCATAATTAATTAAGCTACTTTTTCATCAGAATCAACAACACCATCCACCACTTTTACTACCCGCTTTCCGCGTTTTGCATTTTCTTCCGAGTGCGTCACCTGTATGATGGTAATCCCTTCTTCATTCAACTTCTGAAAGATATCCATGATTTGTTTTCCTTGATCGGAGTGCAGGTTTCCTGTCGGCTCATCGGCCAGCAATAGCTTTGGTTCACCAACAATGGCGCGGGCTATCCCTACCAGTTGCTGCTGCCCACCCGAAAGCTGCTCGGGGAACAAATCTTTCTTGGCCACCATATTAAAACGATCGAGCATTTCTGCTACCATGCTTTTACGCTGAGAACCACTTACTCCCTTATACAACAATGGAGTTTCAATATTTTCATATACCGTCAGTTCATCGATCAGATGATAGGCTTGAAAAATGAAGCCGATATAGTTCTTGTGCATCTCCGACTTCTGTTTCTCTTTGATCTTGTGAACCGGCTCATCGAAAAAGTAGTATTCGCCTGCCGAAGGCTCATCCAGCATGCCTATGATATTCATCAGGGTTGATTTTCCGGCCCCGCTGGGACCCATGATGGTGAGAAACTCTCCCTGTTTAACCTCTAAATCGACTCCTTTTAAGATAAAAGTGCGCTGAAACCTTGAATCAATGTACTTGTCAATGTTTTTTAAAATGATCATGAATAGGGCTTTAGTATTTGAGCCTTGCCAATTTGCTACCGTGATTTGCTAATTGCATGCCAAGACGTAATACCGGATTAGACGGCTAAAATCAATATTAGTTGCACGTATTATCGTCCGTAAGTGAAAAAAGGTGTCCGAAAACGGATAAACTGATAAAATAAAATGGGGACGTGGAAAAGAAGTTCGAATCAATAGACAAACGGATAGAGAATGACATCTACCCTGCGGTTCATAAGCATACCACGCCAATTTCTATTCGTGTACACGGGATTATCAAATGCCCAATCCTTTACAGTGATAAATTGTTCAGGGATATCTTTTTGAAGCAGGATCTGGTGCACCGACTCGCTGCGCATTTTGGAAAGCCATTCATTGAATTCACGACCTCCTATGGGATCAGTATGGCTGATGAGTTGAATCTGGTATTTATCAAGCAGGTTAGGTATGGAATCCAGCCAATCGGAAAGCATTTCCACCTGGTCATCATCGATTTCATAGCTGCCTCCTCCGAAATAAATGCTCTTGCGCAACTCATCAGTCTCCTGGGCATAAACCGTAAATATGCTTAGATATAATAGTATTAAACCTGGTAAATACCATTTCATGTTTTGATGGTTTATACCTTAAATATTTGCGTGGAAGAAGCTAAGTTACTTAATTCCAAAGTAAAGGTCAATTACTCATTCATGTACCCGGATTCGGAGATGAAGTGGCTACCTAAAATCAACATGTACCCAATTAAACTAATTTAATCCCATCTGACTGGAGAGTAATTTTACGCTGCTTGTACAGTGTGCCAATCGCTTTTTTATAGGCTTTCTTACTGATCCCAAACGCTTCATAAATTTGGTCGGGTGTGCTTTTATCTGCCAATGGCAAAAATCCATTGCATTCTTCCAGTCGCTCAAGAATCATTTCGCAATTAGGATCATTGAAATTTTCGAACCCAACCGGTTGTAATGAAATATCGATCTTGTTGTCTTCGCGAATCAGCTTTACATAGCCTTTTATTTTGTCTCCGATGTTCAGCGTAGTGAAGATATCACTATCAAAGATCAGCCCTTCATGTTGTTGATTTACAATCACTGAAAAACCGAGATCAGTCTTTTTCATCACGATCACCTCTACGGTTTCACCTTCCTGTACAGTGAGCGTTCTGTTCTGAAGTCTCTTTTCAATTTTATTGGTCGCATACAACCGGTCGGTCTCTTTATCAAGATCAAGGTATACGATGTACCATCGGCCCACTTCCATTTTTTGCCGTTGCTCCCGGAACGGTACCAGCAACTCTTTTTCCAAACCCCAATCCAGAAAGGCCCCAATGTTGCTTACCGCGGTCACCCGCAGTAAGGAAAACTGATGCATCAGAATTTTGGGCTGCAGGTTGGTGGCGATTTTCCGTTCTTCATAATCGCGATAGACAAAGACGGTGATTTTCTCCCCGATCTCAAAATCATCGGGGCAGTATTTATTGGGAAGCAAAACATCTTCCTCATCTTCATCATCTCCAAGGTAAAGGCCTACGGAGGTATGCCGTAAAATGGTTAATTCCTGATGTTGGCCGATGAGTATCAAAGTACAGTTTTTTTTAAGCCTGATAATAAATCAACTTTTATTTCATGGGTCTGATCGACCGCGCTAAACTCAGATCACACAATTTACTAATCAATTTTCTTCTGAAGTTCTTCCAGCATCTTCTTCGCTCCTTCGTTGGCTGGATTCAGCGTCAGCGATTTTTTATAGTTAATAATGGCGAGTTGCATGTCTCCATTTTTCATGCAGGCCTCGGCATAACTGTCGTACACATTGGCGCTTTTCGGATACAGAATGGTGTTCACCTTCAAGAGGTCAACCGCATGCCTGGTTTGCCCGCTACTCAATAACTCATA
>JAHEMS010000337.1 GCA_024643595.1 Bacteroidota bacterium | reverse complement strand
TTCATAAATATTATCAAAAAAACAAAGATTACCTTCAAGGACAACTTGGCAATCCAGAAGGGCATGATGTGCCAAACAAGAAATATTATGACGGACGCAATTGGTTGCGAGAAGGAGAAACATCAATTAAAAACAGACTGATTAAAGCTTTTGAAGAATTGAATGCCATTAATCGTGTTTAATACAACTACTAAATTGAATTGAGCTGCTTAATGTCTGATGTTACTTCAATGTCAATTCACCTATAATATTTTTGGCACCTCCTAATTTATCAATACACCACAGCACATAACGAATATCGACACAAATCGTGCGATTTAGGTCTTTATCAAAAGCAATTTTGTGACTTAGTGCCTCATAGTTGCCATCAAATGCCAACCCAATCAACTCGCCGTTAGCATTGAGGACCGGTGATCCTGAGTTGCCCCCTGTAATATCATTGGTTGTAATAAATCCAACCACAAGGTCGTTTGAGCGTGCATCTTTATAAATGCCATAATCCTTCCTTTTAACGGCTTCAATCAATTCCTGCGGGAGATCAAATTCATAATCACCAGGAACATATTTTTCCATTACTCCCTTCATTGTGCATACATAGTCATAAAAAACTGCATCACGTGGTTGGTAAGATTTTACATTCCCCGTACTTAGTCGCATGGTAAAGTTAGCATCAGGGTATAACACCTTACCTTTATTCATCTCTAGTATTCCCTTCATATAAAGTCGGTCGAGATCACTTTTCTGATTTGTAAATGCCAGTGATTTATATTGATACTTCAGGTAATTTCGGATAAACGAAACGGAATATAAATAGGCAGGATCTGTTTGTAAGGTAGTGGAATCAGGCTTGGCAATAAATGCATTCCACTTAGCATCATTCAAGATCATCGTATTCCGAAATACGTCTGAGGCATATTTTTTATACGTATCCTCTTCATTGAGATTACCGTATTCAGAATTTATTTTTTTATAAAACTCAATTGGATGTTGCTTAGGTTCGATATCCGCATAAAACATTGCACACATTTTAGCGAGAATATTCTGATCTGAAGGAATATTCTCTTTTGACAGGAATATAGATCTCGTACGATTTAAACTCTCCACCACTTTATTTATTTCATCTGTAGATGTCTCATTCTTTGTTAGGGCTCGTTCTAATGCCATAAACGATGACGCATAAGCGGCTAATGATGAACCTAAAATTCCTTCATTGATGTAAATGCGATGTTTTGTGTAAGGCCACCACTCCTTATAAACCTGATCGTATTTAGCTAACAACCCATCAAAATCTGGTTTACCTACTGCCCACTTTTCAAAGTTCTCTTCAGCAATCTTTTTCTGCCCATAAACATCGTATTTCAACAACTGCTTACGTTCACCATCATAAAATTTCCAGTAATTTGCAATGGAAGCATAGTTGGAAGCAAGTTGCAAACGCACCCCATCACTTTTCTTCATCTCGTTAAACATGAGTTTAAGACGTTCATCACGAAGATTAACAATGGCAGGATTTTCAATTTCCGTCTTGATCTTTACACCAAATGAAGTCTCATAGCGATCCGTACCTCCAGGGTATCCTAATATCATTGCAAAATCGCCATCCTTCACTCCCTTGGTGGAGACATTCAAATAATATTTAGATTTTAGCGGTATATTTTCGGCTGCATATTCAGCAGCTTTCCCATTCTTATCCATGTAAACGCGAAAAACCGAGAAATCTCCTGTATGCCTTGGCCATTCCCAGTTGTCCGTATCTCCTCCAAACTTTCCAATACTTTCAGGTGGAGCACCAACCAAACGTATATCACGGTAGCGCTCATAAATAAATACAAGAAATTGGTTATTCTTAAAGAAGGGCATTACTCGGGCCTCAAAGTCAGTGCCTTCCACCGTTTTCCGTGCTATCTCTTCACTTATCGCTTTCTGTTTGGTAACGCGCTCTGTTCCGCTTAACCCTTGCAATTCGGTTTCAACTTCTTTTGTAACATCTTCAATTCGAACCAGAAATTGCACTGACATGCCTGATGCGGGAATTTCTTCTGATTTACTCTTTGCCCAGAAACCATTCCTTAAATAATTATTCTCCACAGAACTGGCTGATGCTATTGCGCCATAACCACAATGGTGGTTGGTAAATATTAATCCCTCCTTACTTACTATTTCTCCTGTACATCCTCCCCCGAAAATAATAATGGCATCCTTTAAAGATGATTTATTGATGTTATATAATTGATCTTTGGAAAGCTTCAGTCCTCGCTTCACCATGTCACTATACGTCCGGTCTCCCAACATATATAATAACCACATTCCCTCATCAGCACGCGCGAATAAGGATGCCAAAAGTAACAACAGAGAAAGAATATTCTTTTTCATGGGTATGATTTTAAACTATCAATTTAGAATAATTAATGAGTGAAAAAAATGACATTCCGCATGCTATGGAAGTTCTTTTTATTGGAATCAATAAAAAAGAGAAATTTTCGCAGTGTCTATAAAATACCCAAAAGAAAATTTTATTGCACGGAAATACTACTGATTTGATTTTCCCGGTGTAGGGACTGAAAATTCTTGACGGGTTTTACTCCCATCGTAAGATCTTCCATAAGAGATATTTTCTCGTTGACTACCAAACTTAAATCCATCAATCTTTCTTCCATCTTCATAAAAAATACCAATAAACTCACCTCGATCATCAAGTTTGAATTTAAGGTGTAAAACTCCTTGCTCAGGACTGCCATCAGCCCAAAGTAATAAAAATCCACCCGGCTGAATGGTGGTTAATGCGCTATTAGTTTTTGGAATTTGATAACCAAGTGGCTTATTTTTGTCCTGAGATACCCACATTCCTCCAATATCGATTGCAATAGCGCCTGGATTATAAATTTCTACCCAGTCGTCAAATTCATCCTTTTCTCCATCACGATCTGGGCAGCAGGAGGAATTATTTGCCATAATTTCATTAATATAAAGCTTGGGTACATCTTCCTTTAAGATGAAATATATTCCTGCTACCATTAATATTATGGTTAATGCAACCAACCCAAACACATTCAGAGAGCGTGTCATTTACATTAGACTTATTTAATAATCAACAAATATAGACGTTTTGAAGGATACCAATCCTTAGGGTAAAGAAATTGCGCCCCTTAATCGCGTCATACTGCAATGGGAGCCTTAATTGAGGGATGAGCCTGATAATTTACAATTTCAAAATCTTCAAATTGATATTCGAATAAAGAAGTAGGTTTCCGCTTAATATCTAGTTGAGGCAAAGGATAAGGAGTACGTGAAAGTTGAAGTTTAGCCTGTTCCAAATGATTTGAATATAAATGGACATCTCCTCCGGTCCAAACAAATTCGCCTGGGTTTAGGTCACATTGTTGTGCCGTCATGTAAGTAAGTAGCGCATAACTTGCGATATTAAATGGAACGCCCAAAAAATAATCCGCACTTCGCTGGTAAAGCTGGCAAGATAGTTTACCGTCAGCAACGTAAAACTGAAACAACGCGTGACATGGAGGTAGGGCCATCTTGTCAACCTCAGCAGGATTCCAGGCAGATACAATATGCCTACGAGAATCAGGCTTGGTTTTAATTTGATTTAATACTTGTGAAATTTGATCTATATGCCTTCCATCAGGTGCCGGCCAACTTCTCCACTGACTTCCATATACAGGGCCAAGGTCCCCTTTTTCATCTGCCCACTCATCCCAGATAGACACTCCGTGATCTTTGAGATACTTAATGTTCGTATCCCCATGAAGAAACCACAACAATTCATAAATAATGGAGCGTAGATGTAGTTTCTTAGTAGTGACAAGCGGGAATCCTTCCGAAAGATCAAAACGCAACTGTCTCCCAAAAACAGATCGTGTGCCTGTTCCAGTACGATCGGTTTTTAGGGTTCCACTGATTAGGATTTCATTCAAAAGATCGAGGTATTGTCTCATAGAAATAACTTTCTCGCAATTACGCTGATTGGCTAAATTAAAAAAAATATGAAGTCTCCTTTCTCGCTCGCGTCGGATCAATCAAAATAAAAAAGCCTCCGTCATAATGACGGAAGGCTTTTTCTCATAACCCCTCTACCTTTTTTAAACTTACATATTCCCTTTTATCTCAATTTCCTTCGATTGACCATTGATCGTGATCATGATTATCTTATCACAAGCACCACTTCCATAATCAATCGTGATCACTTTTCCATCGACTGTCAGAACCTTTGTTCCTTCAACAGCTATACCGCCTTTAGAGGATGCGCATTCCCTTTTAAACACTAAAGGTTTAGTAATTTCCATTTGATACTCTTTGCCATCACGATTGGTTCCAGCTGCTGACCCGGTTACAATCCACTCATCGTTTAATGGGTTGGCTGCTCTTATCCATTCACGAATACGATTTACTTCGCGGGTTACAAATGTACCATCAGGCCAGGTAACCTTACCACCTTGAACGGAGATACTGAATTTTGGATTTGATTCTAGGCTTTCGGACAAATTAGTCACCGTACGTGTACCTTCAATTAAAATATCATTGATTGAATAATTTTCAAGTGTTGTCGTAATTTTTGAATTTGGCATAAATCGTCTTCCCTCAAATTCAATAGTTATTATGCCTTTGCGAACGTTACCTCTGGCATCAGTACAACCAGAACCAAAATCAATAGTGATATAGCCATGTGGATTTAAAAGAGAATTATCGCCTGCAAATTCAAATGCAATTTTAGCACATGTAAACCGGGAATCACTGGGCTTTACTCCTCCTCTACCCGA
>JAHEMS010000336.1 GCA_024643595.1 Bacteroidota bacterium | reverse complement strand
CCAGTGAAACTGAAAAAGAGGTGTACAGCGCAAAATTTTCTATGGCTTATGAAATTATCAGCGGCTTGAAAGCTTCAATTCAGGGTACGCGTAATGCGGAAAATGGCTGGGGAGAAGGAAGAGTAGCTTCCGGAACACTTTCTGTTGCGAGTTTTTCGACCGGCGCTTATTCCCGTGTGGAAGATAACATTCAGGCGATGTTGAGTTTTGATAAGCGGATTGCCAATGATTTTTCAGTGATGGCCAACGTGGGTATGAACTGGAGAAACAATAGTACTAAATCATGGAATATGAATACTTCGGGCGGTCTATCTGTAGACAATTTGTTTAATATTTCCGCTTCTAAAAACCCTTATATAGCCAGTAACTTTTTTGGAGAAAACAAGGTGAACAGCTACTTCGGCCAGGCTTCAGTGGGCTACAAGGATATGATTTACCTGGATGCTACCATCCGGGAAGATTATGACTCACGCTTGCCGAACGGTAAGAATGCGTATACCTATCCATCAGTTTCTGCTTCCTTCGTATTTAACGAACTTCTGGATTTCAGCTGGCTTTCTTTTGGAAAATTGAGAGCGGGATATGCGAAAGTGGGTAATGAAATTGGTTTGTATCAAACGGCTCAAACTTATGCATTAGGTATTCCCTTTGGAACGAATGCCATTACATCAGTGCCTAATAGTTTGATCGATCCAAGTTTGCGTGCTGCCACTACGGCATCAACTGAAGTTGGAATTGAATTGGGCTTTCTTCAAAACAGGATCAAAACTGAATTCTCAATTTACAAGCAGGATAATGCAAACGAGCTTTTAAGTATTACCATCCCTTCATCATCTGGTGGAAGTGGCTTCCTGACCAATTCCGTAGTTTCAAACTCTAAAGGTTGGGAACTTTCAATTGGTGGAACTCCAATAAAGAACAGCCGGGGATTAACCTGGGATGTTAATTTCAACATTGCCCATAACACGGTATTTGTTGATGAGTTAGGATACGGGTTAAAATCATTTGCACTAGCCAATGGATTTAGAGGAACGAGTCTTTCCGCTCCATGGGGAGGTGCTCAAGCCCTGGCAAGAGCTGGTGAAGAGTGGGGTGTAATTGTGGGCCGTAAGTTCCGCGTGGATACCAATGGAAATCGTGTAGTTGATGGTGATGGTTATCCATTGTATGACACCAATAGAGATTTAGGACACATTCTACCAGACTTTACCGGTGGTATTTTCAACCGGTTCACTTATAAAAACTTTGATGTTGCCTTTACTATTGATTACCAGATTGGTGGTTTATTCCACTCAGTAACCAAGATGTTTTCGGCTTATTCAGGACTGGCAGCTGAAACCGCTGGTGACAATGATAAAGGAGTTGCTCAACGTAATCCTCCGGCTGAAGGTGGTGGAAAATCCTTCGGTGGTGTGTTTGCTGATGGCTCTCCTAATAATATCTACCTGCCAGCAGATGAGTATTGGAAGAGTTTATTCGCTTTGCATGAAGCATGGATGTATGATGCAACCTTTGTTAAGATGCGCGAATTCCGTGTTGGTTATACTTTCCCTATGGGATTGTTGCAGAAAACAAACTTCCTGAAAGGAGCCTCCCTGGCCTTTGTAGCCAATAACCCTTTCCTATTGTATTCAAAGGTGGATGGAATAGATCCATCTGAAATAGGTGGAGATACTGTGGAATCAAGAAACAATGGATCTTGGGTTGAAAGTGGAAACTTACCCGGAACCAGAAGTTTTGGTTTTGATTTGAAGTTAAAATTCTAATTGTAAATGACTATGAAAAAAATAATAACACTTACGCTCATCCTAAGCATGGTTCTTTATTCATGCAACTGGGATGACTTCGGGGATATTAATGTCAATCCAAATGCATCGACAACCCCAAAGACAAGTGCACTGTTAACGAACGCCATGTTAAGTACAGGTGGAATGGTGACTGCAACTACGGGTGCCTTGTATACCCAGATGCTGGCCAATAAACAATATACCAATGAGGATAACTACCTAACGGTAAATTTTTCGCAGGATGGTTGGTTTAACGGACCATTGGCTGATCTGGATAAGATTATTCGTCTCAATACAGATGATGCTACCAAGGAAAAAGTAATCCTTGATGGATCAAATGCCAATCAGATTGCTGTCGCAAAAATTATGCAGTCTTTATATTACCTGTTTATGACCAACCGTTGGGGTGACCTACCTTATACGGAAGCCTTGCAGGTAGCAGACGGTTTATTGAAGCCTGCATTTGATAGCCAGGAAACTATCTATAATGGTTGCATTCAATCCTTGAAGGATGCCGTTGCCATGATGGATGGTGGTGCTGCTGTTAAAGGTGATGTTTTGTTAGGTGGGGATATGGCTCGCTGGAAGAAATTTGCGAATACCATTCGTATGATTGCTGCTATGCGTCTTTCAAAAGTAGCTCCCGCTACAGCCAAAGCTGAATTTGCTTCTGCTTATGCTGACGGTATAATTGCTTTGGATAATTCGCAGAATGTGAAGTATTCTTATCAGAAAGTTCAGACCTATGAAAACCCTTACTATAATTCATTTACAACGGGTGGACGTAAAGACTGGGTAATCGCAGATCCATTGATGAGTTACTTGCAAGCGGATACTTACACCAGTCCACACAGTGGAAAAAAAGGGTTGATGAATGTTGCTGCTGACCCAAGGTTAGTTAAGTATGCAAATCCGATCGAAAACACAACCGACACGTATATCGGCATGCCTTATGGCCTTACCGAAGCAGCCGCCGGTGCAATTCCAAACAGCAAAGTGTCTTTCCTTGGAAATGCTTTCAGAGCACAAGATACTCCTGGTTGGTTAGTAACTTCCGCTCCGGTTATTTTTTGCCTGGCTGAGGCGGCATTGAATGGTTGGATTGCTGGCGATCCCAAAGCGCTATATGAGCAAGGTATACAGGCTTCACTGGATTTCCACGGTGTTGGAGGTGGATATGCCACGTATATTACCAATTCAGTAGTTGCTTATGATCCTGCTAAGGCATTAGAGCAAATCCTTACTCAAAAGTGGATTGCCCTATTCCCTGATGGATATGAGGCTTGGTTTGAATGGAGAAGAACCGGATTCCCAGTTCTTTCGCCAGCAGCTAACGCTAAAAATGAAAGCGGTCAGATTCCAAGACGACATGCTTATAGTACACAGGAAGCTACATTGAATGTGGATAACTATAAAGCGGCATTGGAACGTCAGGGTTTCACCAAAGATGACCTGGATGGTCGTGTATGGTGGGATAAATAATCACATCAAGTTCTGATCAAAACAATTAAGAGAGGTCTTTCCAACTGGAAAGACCTCTCTTTACTTTAGCTAATTTTTACTTTTGTATAGTTAATTATCAATACTGACACTGGTTATCTTGAATTTAAGCCATGTCCGGAATAAGTTTATAATTACATTTATGATGAGTAAGGTATTAATTCACTAATTACCTTCGTAAAAGGCTTCATCAACAGTGAAATGAAGTAAGATGAATTTTGTGGGCATGATAAGAAAAGTTCTTTCCATATGGTTGCCATTAATCCTGATGCTCGGTTCTTGTTCTGAGGAAACTGTTGAAAAGGTGGATTGTACAAAATCTGACCTTGCGATTGGAATAACAAAAACAAAATATGCGGATTGTGGCTTAAGTAATGGAGAAATTACTGTGGAGGCGGCAGGAGGGAAAGCGCCATACCGCTATTCCATAGATGGAGGAAATCTTCAATCCTCAGCTATTTTTGTAGATGTAGTCGGAGGACTTCACGTGATGGCAGTGCTTGATGCCAACAATTGCACAGTTTCTGTCAATACCTTCATGGGCAACAAAGAGCCATTTGCTGTCAATTCTACGGCGACACCATCGGGTTGTGGTGATGATAAGGGCACTATTACAGTGACCCCCCTGGGTGGCAAACCGCCCTATAAGTATCAATTGGGAGAGAATAACGACAATTACCAATTGACTAATACCTGGCAAGGATTGAAAAGCGGTCGGTATAGCATATGGGTAGATGATTCAAATAATTGTTTTTTCGGCATTTTCGTGACGGTCCCAAGTGGGATATCTTATAGTGCCTCAATAGCACCCATCATTGAAACAAAATGTGCGATTAGTACTTGCCATAATGGATCGCAAGTCCCTGATTTTAGAGCCTTTGCAACGGTTAAGGCCAATGCCGATAAGATAAAATCCAAAGTTTTGGATCTGACAATGCCCCCGGGCAACCCTCTATCTTTTGAGGAAATACAAGCAATCTCCTGTTGGGCGGATGATGGCGCCCCAAATAATTGAGCGATGATTAAATTCTCAAAAAAAAATCAAAATTCAATCCAGTTTCTCCTGTCACTGCTATTAATCGTAATATGTTCTACGGTATCGGACGCTCAATTTTCGGTAGCCCGAAGATGGAATGAAATTTTACTACTTAGTATTCGAAATGATCGAGCCAGACCTCCTGTTCATGCCAGAAATTTATTTCATGTATCAGCGGCCATGTACGATGCATGGGCGGCCTATGACCCTTCTGTTTCAACCTGGTTATTAGGTAAAAATAGGAATGGCGTAAATATTCCCTTTGTCGGGGTTCCTTCTCCAGCCGACATTGAGGAGGCCAGAAAAGAAGCTATAAGCTACGCGGCATATCAGGTAATTATCCATCGGTTTGCTAACTCACCGGGTTCAACATTTATTTTAGCCTCAGCTGAGGCGCTCATGAATGAGCTTGGATATAATCCTGACTACACCGCTGCCGATTACAAAGATGG
>JAHEMS010000335.1 GCA_024643595.1 Bacteroidota bacterium | reverse complement strand
GACATATTGATTGTCGGCGAGTTTTAATTTGTCGCGGTCATATAAATCCCAATATTTTTTAGGTGCATTAAAAGGCAAATGTGGTCGGTAATAACCTACTGACAAAAAAAATGGTTTGCTGTCTTTTTTTAAGTTTTGTAATTGACGAATTGCTTCATTGGTTTGCAAGCCATCATAATAAGCGTCATCAGGCACATCCGCGTTTTCTGTTGCTTTGGCTTTTATATACCAGATCCCGTGCTGATCGACCCGGGTGTAATTGTTGTCATGTATAAACTTCTGTTTTTTGTTTTCAATGAGCCTGATATTTTCTTCCGCTACATACATAGCGTCAGGATCAAACGGTGTTCCTTGAATGTAAATATCTTCTGTCCACGATAAGGAATCCGGGAAGATATTGTGAAAGGCTTTGCCTAAACCAATAGTAGTGTAACCATGTTGCTTAAAATATTGAGGCAATGTCACCAGCTCTGCATTGATTTTTCGCATATCTGTATTTAAATCCCAGACTTGAAGGGAGTCAGGCCGAAGTCCGGTCAACAAACTCGCTCGTGAAGGATTGCAAACTGCCTGCTGGCAATAAGCCCTGGTAAAAGTGACGCCCAGGTCAGCGATACGATTTATGTTAGGCGTATGAAGATCACTATTTCCATAGGTTTCAAAATCAGGCCGAAGGTCATCAATGGGGATAAACAGAATGTTAGGTCGCTGCGAAGGCTGTGAACCACAGGAGCAGGCAGCGGATAGGAAAATAAAAACAGTTAGGAATAATTTCATGCTGTGTTGGAATGGCCAGTTACTTTGCCAGGCAGTTAAATTCATTTTTTGATAAAGGTGGACTCCATCAACAGCCAATAGTTCGGATCAAGTTGCACCTTCTCAGGTACGAAATCCACAGGAATGCTAATTACATTCGACTTTTCATTTACTTGAATAGTATTAATGACCGGCTTAATATCCTTTGCTTTATAGAGTGCTACCTCAACGGGCATTTTAAAAATACTCCCATCGGTTTGCACCTGATCTAAAACAATATTGACTTCCTTTTTTTTATCGTTGTATTGCCAGGTACCGTTAAATTTTAACGTGCCTGGCTTGTATAACCATTGTTCAAAAAAATCTTTTAGATCCATTCCCGAAGCTTCTTCCATTTCCTTTCTGAAATCAGCGGTGGTGGCGTTCTTGTTCTGATACTTTTTATAATAGGATTGAATTCCCTTCCAGAAAACCTCTGTCCCCACCACCCCACGTAACATGTGCAAAATCCAACTTCCCTTCTGATACGTTTGTGAGCTGGTCACCTTGCTCATATCGATCAAGTTGTCATGGACTATCCGGTAATCTGGATTTTTTTCATAGAACAAATTGACTCTTTTTTTACTTTCATCAAGTCCTTTTATAAAGGCATCACGGCCGTATTCATGTTCAATAAATAGCAGTGTAAAGTAGGTGGCGAAACCTTCACTCAGCCAAACATCATCCCAGTCATATTCGGTAACAGCATTTCCAAACCATTGATGGGCGATCTCGTGAATGACCACATTGCGCCAACGTTCATTTCTATCGCCCACTACGGAGTTCTCACTGTATAGGATGGCCGATGCCGCTTCCATCCCACCGCTCACACTGTTGGACTGGATGTTGGCTAACTTCTCATAGGAAAATGGACCAATATATTCACTGTAAAACTCGAGCACTTTTTTTGTAGGCTCAGCAAAATCGTAGAACCCGGCATCACGATCCTGGGCGTAGACCCATGTTTCAATAGATTTATTATCGTATTCATCTACGTACTGCACTGCAAAACGTGCCACCCCCAACACGTACAGCCAGGAAGCAATGGGAACAGACTGCCTCCAGTGTGTAATCCGGTTTCCATTGACAATATCCGATTCTTCGACTTTCAAACCATTAGACACTACCTGGTAGTGGGCCGGCGCGGTGACAATAAACTCGCAAGTTGCTTTGTCATAGGGGTGGTCAATCATGGCCAGCCAGTTTCTTCCCAGATTAGGCCAGTTGTCGCTAAAGAATGTCCGGTCACCATGTTTGTTGTTTGCAATCTTGAGGCCGGTAGCAGGCACACCCGAATAGGTAATCGTGTACTGCGTTCTTTGATGTAGCTTGGAAGGCGCTGGCAGTGTAATCTTTAGTTCATCATGGTCGTGCGCATAGCTCAGCTTTTTACCATCCGATAAGACCTGACTTACCTTCATCCCTTTATTCGCCAGTGCCGCGGTGGCATTGATCAAATCCAGTCTTAAAGTTTCTACGCCTTCACCCAGGTATCGTACATCTACGGTTACAGCACATCTAATTTCATCCGTAGCATCGGATAGTTCAATTCGAAAGACATAGTTCAGCACATCTATCTTTGGATTTTTTGGGTAGTTATCTGCAATAGAAATTGTTGCATTGAAAACGATAAGGGTAAAACAAAGGAGCCAGTTTTTCATGTTGCTGAGGGGTGAGGGTTAGGCAGTCGGATTACTTTTTTAATGGCAACTCGGTGGCAGGTCGAAATTCAATCAACCCCTTCTCCTTGATGGTGCGCTCAACATCTTCAATGCTGGAAGGAACAAAAGCACTCAGGTTTTCAACCCCATCTTCCGTTACTAAGGCAACATCTTCGATGCGAACATATAATCTTTCTTCATGAATCCAGATCATGGGATCAATGGTAAATATCATCCCTGGCTTTAGCATCACGCCATGCACCTGGCCGACATCATGCACGGCCATGCCCACGGGATGTTGAAAGTGACCACGAAATTTTACTCCTTCCTGAACAGCATTTAAATGAGCGGGTTTTACAAATTTCTTTCCTACCAGGTATTGTTTCATATCCGCAGCTGCCAGATCAAGTACTTCTTTATCAGTGACTCCCGGTTTTATATACTTAAAGAAAGCATCCCGATAAGCAACAATAAAATTGTATAACTCTTTCTGCTCTGGGGTAAACTTTCCATTCACTGGCCATATGCGTGTAACATCGCTGGTATAATATTTATAGTCAGGTGCATAATCCATAATGACCAGATCGCCATCGACGAGCTTATCTGTTTTGTGAAAGTAATGTCCCATGTAGGCATTGGTTCCACCTCCGATGATAGCAGGATAACCATCGCCTCTTGATCCATGCATGTAAAATATATATTTCGCGGCAGCGTCTAGTTGATATTCATAGATACCGGGTTGCGTTGACCTCATCGCTTCTATGATACCAAGACCGGCAATTTGTGTCGCTTTACGAATCACTTCGATCTCCTTCTGACTTTTGATGAGCCGCATACCGTCCAGCATGGGAGATAGATCACGGATTTCAAACTGCGGCACTCTTTCTTTTAGTTTAAGAACAAATAGTGCTTCTTTTGAAGCCTTTCCATCCCAGGGGTCTGAAGATGATCTTGCCTGGCTGAAGAGCAATTCATCTCGGCTATCGTTTCCAATTTCGTCCGGACTTAATGGCGTATACAACAAAGGTGCGGGAGGTCGGATCAACCCTGTACCCACCAAATCGCCGGACAAAAACTCTATTCCTTTTACCTGGTCAACACCGGTAAGCTGTTTTACTAATTCATTGTCTTCAGCGGATAATACCTTTCCCTGGCCCTTTTCTGTTGCTTCATCCCGATGGGGAAGATATAATGTCGATCGTTTGTTCTTTCCATTGATCAACAAGTAAGCATGTGCGGATTCGAGCCCTGTTAAATAGTAGAACGTATTGGACTGCCTGAAAACACTAAAGCCGGGAATGCCGCTTGCGCCCTGGATCAGGGCAATGGCATTATTGCCGATGGCATCAATTATTTTTCCTCTTCGCTCAGCAAAGTCCTCAGTTGAAAAGTCAGTCTGATAATGATATTTATCCTGGGCAACCAGGTACTGAACAATTAATAAAAACAAAATCAGAGTAATATAGATGGATTTCCTATTCATAAATAAATTAATTAATTCTCAAACATTAAAGATAGTATTTACAACATAAGAATGAACCTCTTATTCAACTCATCAAATGAAGAAGTCAATGGTTTGGAAATTTTTTTCCTGATAATCCCTTACCCCTGGTCCTTCCAAAGAAGTAGGTCTTTAAGCAATTGACTCGTTACTCATTTTTATGATCATCGCCCATGACGTCATAACCACGCCACTTGAACTCCTTCACCAGACCGGCAGCAGCCGGCCAGGCAATTTGATGTTGCGGGCTGGCTACCCATTTTCTCCTGTTTTCCTCTGTGTCAAAAGAAATTTGAATCTGGTAATTATACATGGTGGGTTCGGCCTGAATGGATTTAGCTACGTCCTCCGGGAACAGGCGCAGCAACATAGAACCTACATAACCTTGCTGGACCAACATGGCAGGTACATAAATGGAATGATACATTTTTTCAAAAGCTTCCGCATTTTCTTTGGGGACTGTAAAATCCATCTGAAGAGCAATGGCTTTGGGCGTAGACCGTGGGATATATTGATTGGGATCTTTGTCGGGTGAAACTGAAATGCCAATGACCAGCAATTCAAGATCTTCAGGTCCTGTATTAACAAGGGTAAGAGTTTCACCCAATGATCCGGTAAAGGCATCATCAGTTACAATTGGCTTTGCGATGGAACCAACGCTGAGCTTGCCTGAACCTTTCACCACATAATAAACTTCTTCTACTCCTATTAACTGACGCGGACCAACGGATTTGCCACTGGGTATAACCAGATGGTCTACGCTATTCCAGTTTGTGCTGAAAACCTCAGGACCAAATGCTGTCCGACTAAGTGCGCCATTACC
>JAHEMS010000334.1 GCA_024643595.1 Bacteroidota bacterium | reverse complement strand
ATTAATATAGGCTGAATATTCAGACATAAGGTAAGCGGCAAGGTTAGCCAATTCCTGATGTTCTCCTACTCGTTTAAGTGGTATTCGTTGTGAAGGATCAAATTTTTTTGCAAGGTCACCAGGCAGTAATCGACTCCAGGCACCTTCTGTCGGGAAAGGACCTGGTGCTATGGCATTGCTTCTGATATTATACTTTGCCCACTCTACGGCTAATGAGCGAGTAAGAGCTAGAACCCCTGCCTTGCTGCACGCTGAGGGCACAACAAAACCGGAACCCGTCCAAGCATAGGTAGTTACGATATTAAGGAAAGTGCCGGGCTGCTTTTTACTAATCCAATTTTTACCGATGGCTAACGTCATGTAGTAAGTTCCTTTCAATACAATGTCAACGATAATATCAAAAGCACGGTGAGATAAGCGCTCAGTGGGGCTTATGAAATTCCCCGCTGCATTATTTACTACTCCATGAATTTTGCCAAAATGATCTTCTGTTGTAATAAGAACATTTTCAATTTCTTCATACTTTCGAATGTCACAGGTTATCGGTAATACTTTACCTCCGGTCTGTTTTTCTAATTCATGAGCAGTGTTTTCCAGTACTTCTTTTTTGCGACTGGTAATCACCAGGTTCGCACCTAGTTCTAACATATATTTTCCCATTGATTTACCAAGACCGGTTCCGCCTCCGGTAATGATTATGGTTTGACCTTTAAGTGAGTTGGGGATGAGCATACCTTTCATAGCTATTGGATTTACTTGTTTAAGTGAAAATTACGATAAATGAATTAATTACTTATTAGCGCGGTAAAACAGGAATTGAATTTTATTTAGGATATTTACGGAACTAATTTTTTTAACTATATGAAATCAAACATTATTTTCCTGTTAGGCATAGCTTTTTTTCTTTCTTCCTGTATTGTAAGCAAGAAGAAATATGATGATGTGCTTGCTCAAAAAGTTAAAACAGAAGGTGAACTGGCCGATAAGACGAAGCAGCTTGAAGTAGCGAATGCTTCACTGAAGGAACTCAACGAATCTTTAAGTAAACTCAAGCAGGATACCACAGACTTAAATCAAACCTATCGTGCTACCAGCCAGAAATTGAATGATCTAAATAAAGAATATGAACAACTGAATTCGTATTATAAAAACCTATTGAACAATAGTGGAAAATTAAACAGGGATTTGGCGCAGCAAAAAGACCAGCTTCTTTCTATTCAAAGTAATTTGGAGGCAACCCGTAAGCTAAATGATTCTTTAAGCGTAAGTTTAATTGAACGTGAGAAAAAGGTAAAGGAGCTTGAGCAGATTTTGGCCAACAAAGATAAGGCGGTACAGGATTTAAAAGATCGCATTACCAACGCGTTATTAAATTTCAAAGAGAATGACCTAACCGTAAAAGTTAAAAATGGCAAGGTTTACGTTTCGTTGGCTGAGCAATTATTATTTGGTTCGGGCAGTATTAATGTCGATGCCAAGGGAGTAACTGCGCTGCAACAACTAGCTAAAGCAATTAAAGATCAAAAGGATATTCAAATTATGATTGAAGGACATACCGACAATGTGCCGATCTCAAAAAAGTCGCAGTATATGCAAGACAATTGGGATCTTAGCGTGATGCGGGCAACTTCCATAACAAAAATTTTAACAAAAGCGGGCGTTTCAGCAAACCAGGTAACTGCCGCTGGAAAAGGTGAGTTTTCTCCTCTTGCTCCAAACGATAACGCGCAAAACAAGCAGAAGAACCGGAGAACGGAAATTATCATCACTCCAAATCTGGATGAATTGTTTAAGATTTTAGGAACAAATTAATTCCTGGATCAATTTTAATTTGATTATTGATTCTATCAACTTGAGGGATCCAATAAAAAAGGAGCGAATGTCCGCTCCTTTTTATTTAATGATTAACCTATCATTACATTACATCAATCGTTACTGGATTTATATTCTTCTCCTTGATAAGTTCATTGAGTTTTGGCATTTTTTCATGTATGACTTTCTTAAGTTGATCAAGCTGAAAGTCAATTTTTTCCACGATTTCTTTATGAACGTCATTAACTTGTTGTGTAGGGCGATAATCACTTCCGTCTACTTCAGAATTTAATGCAGCCAGCTTATTGTTCAATCGTATCGGATAATTAAGTGGATCCTGACCGCTTCTGTTTTTAGTCTGATACAAGGCCTCTTCAATTTTCTTCATTTCTTCCAGAATGGATTTTGACAGCTCAGTAACATCTTTCATTTCTTCTTTTTCTTTCATGGGTTCAGTAACGCGCTTAATCTGGTCACTGGCAGTTCTTATTCTCTTAATAGCTACATGTGTTTCTGAAAGTTTATCCCGCACGGCAATTGAAAAATCAAATTGCGCCTTAATGTCATCTATAGTGCCACTTGTGCGTGGATCTTTCAGGATTTCAAAATCTTTTTCCATGGGTGTGCCATTCACCGTGAGTTTGGCCCTATATTTTCCTGGCATAGCTTTCGGTCCAGTAAGTGAACCTGCCCACATGATTAATCCATCAAACCCCTCCGCATTTGGATACCGCATATTCCAGTTGAATTTGTTCATCCCTGGTTTAATTTTAAGATCTTCATCTTTTGCCTTCTTATCTGGTGTGGTCGAAAACCTCTTAATCAAGATTCCGTTCTGTTCTAAGATTTCAAGAGAGGCTACAGTTTTGGAAGTATCTTTCACAAAGAAATGAACCATCACCCCATTGGGGTGATTCATCCCTTCATTTTTTGGTTGACCCCTTCTGCCGGCAGCACCACCATTCATTCGATAACTAGGCATCGGTTTGTATAAATAGAAGTTGCTTTTAGTAATTGTTTCATTGAGTTGATGCAGCGGAGTAAGATCATCGATTATCCAGAAACTTCTTCCCTGCGTAGCTGCGATCAGATTATCGTTTTTAATGGCTAAATCTGTAATGGGAACAATGGGTAAATTTAATTGAAAGGGTTTCCAGTTTGCCCCATCATCAAATGAAATGTACATGCCAAATTCTGTACCTGCATACAATAGCCGCTGGCGTTTTGGATCTGCTCTCACCACGCGTGTGAAGTGACCCGGGTCAATTCCATCAGTAATTTTGATCCATGTTTTACCATAGTCTTTGGTTTTATACAAGTAAGGATGGTAGTCGCCAGATTTATAGCTGGTGGCAGCGACATAAGCCCCGCCTTTTACAAAAGGATCAAATTCAATGCTATTGATCATAGTCCACTGTGGCATTATGGAAGGTGTTACATTATCCCATTTCTTTCCTCCATCAAGGGTGATGTGTAAGAGTCCATCATCAGAACCTGCCAGAATCAACGCTTTTTCATAAGGTGACTCAGCGGCAGCAAAAATGGTACAATAGTATTCTACACTGGTATTATCCTTTGTAATAGGTCCACCTGATGAACCTAGTTTAGTAGGATCATTTCTTGTTAAATCGGGGCTAATGATTTCCCAACTTTCACCTTCATTATAGGTTACATGTAAGTGTTGAGATGCGGCATATAATTTCTTGGAATCATGTGGTGAAAAGAAGATTGGGAAGTTCCATTGGAACCGGTACTTGGCGCCTTCTGCTCCATGACCCATTGGGTTGTCAGGCCATGCATTTATACTGCGTTCTTCGCCAGTCTTGTGATTTTTACGGACGAGCAATCCGTCATAACTTCCTCCATAGACTATTTCATTATCGGTTGGATCAATTGCGAGGAATCCGCTTTCGCCTCCGGCTGAAATGTCCCAGTCACGTTCGCCAATGGAGAACCCATCTGTTCTGTGCGCAATCCGCTGAGTGGTATTGTCTTGTTGTGCTCCATAAATACGATAAGGAAAATGGTTATCTGTAATAACACGATAATGTTGTGCGGTTGGCTGGTTTTGGTAGGTAGTCCAGTTTTCTCCGGCATCAAAAGTAATCTGCGCACCACCATCATCCGCAATAATCATTCGCTGATTGTCTTCTGGAGCAATCCACAGATCATGATGATCTCCATGTGGTGCATTATACGATGAAAAAGTTTTTCCGCCATCTTTTGATTTATGATATGATACATTCATAACATACACCATATCCTCGTCTTTGGTGTCGGCATAAATTTTTGAATAATACCAGGCGCGCTGACGAAGATTTCTGTCGTCATTCATTTTGTTCCAGGTTTTTCCGGCATCGTCAGAACGATAAACACCGCCATTTTCATTTTCAATAATGGCATAAACGCGATTTGAGTTAACGGGTGAAACAGAGACTCCTGATATGCCCCATACGCCTTTCGGTAGTCCATCGTTCTTAGATATATTGGTCCAGGTATCACCGCCATCCACACTTTTCCACAGAGCCGATCCATCACCACCGCTCTCCAGACTATAGGGGGTTCTTCGTATTCGCCATGTTGAAGCGTATAATATGCGGGGATTATTTGGATCCATGCACAGATCAACTGCGCCCGTATCGGCATTGGCAAAGAGGATCCTGCTCCAATTCTTACCGCCATCTCCAGACCGATATATCCCGCGTTCAGGTGATGATTTATAAAGATCGCCTAAAACAGCCGCATATACCATGTCTGGATTTTTAGGATGAATACAAATGCGAGGTACGTGCCTTGACTCTTTCAGCCCAACATGCATCCATGATTCTCCAGCATCTGTAGACTTATAAATTCCATTACCAAAAGACACATTACCCCTCACGGTACCTTCTCCCTGGCCCACATAAATCACATTGTTATCCCACCCACTAACGGCAATGGACCCGATAGAACTACCGAAGAATCCATCAGAAATATTGGTCCAT
>JAHEMS010000333.1 GCA_024643595.1 Bacteroidota bacterium | reverse complement strand
CATCTGAAATCCAAACACATTTCTTCCTCTGCGCATGGAAGCGCCATGGCCTTCAAAATCAAATTCTAAATTATCGGGCAACGCATTTCCCCACGTGGCGATCTCATTCATGTCATTCCAGAAACCCTCAACCCCTAATTCAACATAGTCGTTAAATTTTGTTGCCCACCACGTTCTGGCAGATGGTTTGGTGAAGTCAGGAAAATGACACCAGCCAGGCCATACCTGTCCCTGATAATATTCACCATCTGGATATTTTAAGAAAACATCATTCTTAATTCCGTCATCGTAGGCTTCATAGCCAGGCTCAACTTTTATTCCCGGATCACACATAATCACCACATGGAATCCTTGTTTCTTAATAGCATCCAGTAGGCCTTTGGGATCAGAAAAGTGTTTCTTGTCCCATGTAAATATTTTATACTTATCCATGTAATGGATATCCAAAACGATGGCATCCGCCGGGATGTCCTTTTCGCGGAAAGTTTGTGCTACGGTAAACACTTCCTTGTCGGGATAATAACTGTAACGGCATTGCTGGTAGCCAATACTCCACAAGGGTGGTAATTCCATTCGCCCGGTTAATTCTGTATAATGTTTGATCACCTCACCCACGGAATTACCAAGCATGAAATAGTAATTCATTTCTCCGGCATCAACTGAAAAGCTCGCAAATCGGTTATTGGAAGCACCAAAGTTGAAAAATGATTTATGGGTGTTATCGAGGAAAATTCCATAGATGAATGGCTCGCGTATGCCAATGTAAAATGGCATTGAGGAATAAAGTGGATCCGTTCCGGTATTGTAGGCATAGGCGTCTGTATTCCAGTTTTCATAAGCGGCTCCTCTTCGGTCAAGCGGTCCCGTCTTTTCGCCTAACCCAATAAAACGTTCACCCGGTTGTAATTTTTTATAGGTTGTTGCTTGTTCGCCTATCCATGAAGTGCCAAACTTGTCGTCTTCATTGATCACCGTTCCGTATTGGTCTTGAATTGTAAAACGAACTGGGCTTTTAGTAATTACCAAAGCGAATTGTTTTGTGCTTACCGTAATGTGATTTTCATGATCAATTATTTCAACATTGACTTTGTGCGGTTTAGCGATTACAGAGTAGGAGAAATCCTCAAAATGGTCTTCAAGTGTTGATGTTATCCGGATGACTGATTCTGTATAAACACTAACTTTGAAATTACCGAAAGTAGTATATCCAAGAAGTCCATTGGAATCTTTTGAAAAGGATAGTAAATCACCAAGACTCTTACTGGTTACTGATTGAAAAGTTGAAGCCATTAAACAGTTTCATGTTAAGTTAAATAGCTAAAGTAAGTGTAAATAGCCTTTACCCTAACAAACTGACTTCTAAAAAAACAGCAAACGATTGAATTAATTTTTCTTACCACTCTTTAGGGAAGAGTCTCTGATAATGAGTCTTGTTTTCAGAATTTTGGTTTCAGGTTGAATTTCAAATTGATCTTTTTCCTTCATTTCAATCTGACGAATCAATAAACGGGCTGCTTCCTGGCCCATTTCAAAGCCGGGCTGGTCAACGGTCGTTAAGGAGGGTTCCATCAGTTCACCAAAAAACCAATTGCTGAAACCTACAATAGCTACATCCTTTGGAATTTTTAGTCCTTTTTCTTTAATCGCCATCATGGCGCCCATTGCCATGGGATCATTATTTGCAAAAATTGCATCAGGAGGGTTGGGCAGTGCGAGAAGTTTTCTGGTGGCTTTCTTGCCTTCCTCGAAAGTACCTGACGGACAGGTTACAATCAGATTATCATTAACTTCTAATCCATTTTCTGTTAAAGCATCCTGATATCCCTTGTAACGATCGATGCTAATAATCAAGTTTGGCGCACCGTTTAAATGGCCGATTCTTTTGCAGCCCTGTTCAATTAAATGACTAACCGCTTCTTTTGCGCCAGCGTAGTCATCAACGATGACCTTACTTGAAGTTGGGCTATTGTACATTCGATCATAGAATACGATAGGGACGCCTTTTGAAATGATTGATTCTATGTGATCAAAATTGGTTGTTTCTCTTGAAACTGAAAGCAACATTCCATCTACCCGGCTATTAAAAAGCGCTTTCATGTCCGTCATTTCCCGCTGATACGATTCATTTGATTGCGCGAGAATGACATTATATCCGGCAGTGTAGGCGACATCCTCAATCCCGCTGATGACCGTTGAAAAGAAGAAGTGAACAATTTCAGGAATAATGACCCCAATGGTGTTGGTTTTCTTCTGTCGCAGGTTTAGGGCCACAATGTTGGGCTGATAATTGAGTTTTTCAGCCAGTTCATTCACCGCTTTCTTGGTTTGGACGCTGATATCGGGGTGATCCTTCAGCGCGCGCGAAACAGTGGAAGGAGAAATGCCCAATTCGCGGGCAATATCCTTGATTGTAATCTGATTAAATTTCATGTGTTTAGTAAAGAAAATTAAATAACTCAAAAAGCGCAAACGGTTGCGAAACCGTTTCCAATAAATTTAACTCAATAATTTCAAAGTTGGTCATTGTCAAATAACTAATTAGGGCTATAATTGAGACTAATTTCTTATTTGTTAATGCTTTGCAATTAACAACTTTGATCTTGATTGTACTTAACAAAACAACAATTAAACCCTAAACAATTAATCTATGACCAAATTGTATCTGTTTGTTCGCAGGTATGTCGCGGTTCTACTTGTGTTTGGAACGATGGTAAGTTTCGCACAGGATAGAGTAGTGACAGGTAAAGTAACTTCAGCTGATGATGGCTCGGGTGTTCCTGGAGTTAACATCCTTGAAAAAGGATCCACCAATGGAACTGTGTCGGATGCTGAAGGAAATTTCCGCATTAGTGTAGGCAGCAGCGCAACGCTTGTTTTTTCATTCGTTGGCTATACTACACAAGAAGTAGCTGTTGGATCTCAAAGTAGTGTGAATGTATCATTACAGTCGGATGTGACTGCCTTGAGTGAGGTAGTAGTGACTGGATACGGTACTCAGGAAAAGAAGGAGATTACCAGTTCAGTTGTCGCCTTGAGCGAAAAACAATTCAATAAGGGTAACATTAATGATCCTTCACAATTGTTGTCAGGTAAAGTAGCTGGTCTTAGTGTTTATAACAGAGGAGGAGATCCTAACTCCAACGCAACCATTCGCTTAAGAGGTATTTCAACAGTAGGAGCTAATACCGAGCCTTTAGTGGTAATTGACGGTGTTATTGGTGCTTCGTTGTCGAACGTTGATCCTAATGATATTGAATCCATCAACGTGTTAAAAGATGGTTCTGCTGCCGCTATTTATGGTAGTCGTGGTTCCAGCGGTGTAATCCTTGTTACCACCAAAAGAGGTTCAAAAAGAGCTGATCACATGGGTGTTGAGTACAACGGCTATGTAGCGGCTGCAACCCCTTTCAGGATGCAACCAAACATGAGCGCCGGAGAATATGTTGCAGCTGGCGGTAACGACCTCGGTTCGGTAACTGATTGGCAGAAAGAAGTAACCAGAACTGGTGTATCCAATGTTCATAACATTGCTATTTCAGGCGGAACCAAGAATACTACTTTCCGTATGTCAACCAACTTCAGAAATATTGATGGTATTCTAAAAGAATCAGGGTTTGATCAGATTAACGCGAGAGCGAATTTATCACATTCTGCTTTGGACAATAAACTGAAGATCGATCTGAACATGTCCATGACCAACAGAAAAAGCAATTTCTCATTTAATGATGCGTTGCGCTATGCCGTTCTTTTCAACCCAACAGCTCCTATAAAATTCCCTTCAGGCGATTATTACCAGGCCATCTTGTTTGATAACTTCAACCCGGTAGCTATCCTGGATCAAAACGTAAATTTAGGTAAGCGGAAGAATCTGAACTACAATGCCAAGATTGATTATAGCATTATCGATAATCTTACTGCTACAGTAAACTTTGGTCAGCAATATGAAACCAACTTGAATGGGGAATATTACTCCAGAAATTCGTTGTACAGAGGATTGAATCGTGGGGGTTTGGCCAGAAGATACACCAGCGACAGAGAATTTACCTTGTTTGAGGCTTATGCCACTTATACCAAAGATTTCAATAAAGTTGATTTAAGTATAACCGGTGGATATTCCTTCCAGCAAGATCAGTTTGAAGATATGTTTGTTGAATTAGGAAACTTCCCAAGTGATGATTTAGGGTACAATGCACTGGAAAATTCTGGAGATAGACTTTCCGGTCTTGCCAGCCTGGTTAATATTAACAGTGGAGCTTCTCCCAAGAACCAGATTACTGCTCAGTTTGCAAGAGTTAACCTGACTATTGATAAAGGTATCTTTTTAAATGCTTCTGTAAGAAGAGAGGGATCCACAAAGTTGGGTGCTGATAACCGTTACGGTATTTTCCCTGCCGCCGGTGTAGGTGTGGATATTTTGCACTATGCGAATATCAATAGTTTTAATGCCCTTAAGTTCAGGGTTGGATATGGTGTAACGGGTTCCCTGCCGGGTCAATCTGGCTTGGCTCAGGATCTTTACACGTACTCATTTAATCAAGGCGGTAACGTTACTAAATCAAGAGATGCTAACCCCGATTTGAGGTGGGAACAGAAGCAGGAGATTAATATTGGTGTTGATTTTGGAATCGGAAATAAACTGACGGGTACGTTGGATGTTTACACCAGAAATATCAAGGACTTCATTCTGGAAAGAGCAGTGGATGTAGCGGTATATTCATCTGGAATACGCTTTGAAAACGCAGGTTCTCTTAAAACCAGCGGTATTGAATTGGCTTTGAATTATAGTGATATCAATCTTGGCGGC
>JAHEMS010000332.1:2806-4820 GCA_024643595.1 Bacteroidota bacterium | reverse complement strand
GAGTGGAGCTCTTTTCATCTGATGTATGAATTTAGGATTTTGCTTTCCAAATATATTTAAGAAATAGTTAAGATGCTTTTCCTGGACGGCGCAACATTATATTTACTTTCATTTCATCCATAATTGGACATGTTGAATAAATCGTTCAGGGATTATGGAATGCTCCTTCCGCGCCAACAGAAACAATGAAGCAATCTTTTAAAGTTGCAGTGGAGCTGTTTGATTCGATATATCCCAATATGTTTCATTGTTGTTGATCATATAAATCTTTTCGCATAAATAGAAAAGGTCGGAATGGCTATAAAATAGGGAATTTTATATTTGGCAGTGGTTTTCATTACTCAAACGATACATTGCGAACAGATTGGATTTTAGACTATAAAAAAAGGCAACACCTGTTTTCAGGTGTTGCCTAATTATCAACTTATTTTGAGTTTACGTTATCCGCAAGTAGATCCTGGGTATCCGCAGTTTTGTGGATATCCACCTAAAGAACGGTCAATTTGCTCCTGAGGAATAGGTCGGAATATATGATAATCCTGAATATTTCCTTTTGCCTCATCATTATGCAATCGTACTCGTTCTACCAATTTTCCGGTTCTCACCAAATCCATCCATCTGTGCATTTCACCGTCTAGTTCACGGGCACGCTCATCAAGAATAAAATCTAAAGTAACATCACCTGCGACAATATCCATGGCAGCTTCTTGTCCTGGCCATGCAGCTCTTTCGCGAACCATATTGATATCATCTGCAGCATCACCAAGTTTTCCTTGCTTAAATCTTGCTTCAGCGCGAATCAGGTATGCATCACCCAAACGGGCAATTACCAAATCTCGTGATCCTTGTTCCCACTGTCTGTCCGGACGATATGGATCAATAAATTTATTCAATGAAGGAAACAGTCGTTCAGTATATTGATCTGTTGTGTACACATTGTATCGCGTAGCTGCCTTACGGGCAGCTGGCCATTCTGGATCTTTTCCAGGTCCAGGAATATACAAAGCAGTATCACCAACTTGAAATTTAAGTTCTCCCTCTACACCATAGCCGGCTGACTGATCTGCTGCAGTCCATTTAGGGATATTTCCTTCAAAGTTTGCATACCACACGTGCTTATAGGTCTTATCGTACCTGGAATCAATGGTACGATCCCACATACCAAGAGAAAAATTAGTTGGTCTGAATCGTTTCCAGGGGCGGCCGTTTTCAGTGTCTCGTGCCATACCTGGCAGTTTGTCATATTCCATAAGGAAATAAAGGTGTCCTTTGTTTCCCTGGTCACCATTTAAGATCAGATCACTGGTATTCTGAACAGACCAGATTACTTCACTATTTCTCTGCGTGCTGTAGTCAAAAAGCGTAGCAAAATCAGGTTCCAATTCAAAGCCATAATTGTTGATCACATTGCTCATCAAGTTTTCAGCTGCGGCAGCATCGCCACTTTCAGCATACGACTTATAGGATCGGGTAAGATACACCTTAGCCAGCATAAACTCAGCAGCAGCTTTGGTTGCTCTACCATAATCGCTTTGTTCGGCAGGCAAATCAGCCACTGCAGCCAGTAGGTCAGGAATAATAGCCGTGGCATAGATTTCAGCAGCTGGAGTTTTGTTTGCTTCAACTTCAACACCTTCTGTTTCTTCCAGAGACAAATGAACATCACCCCATTGCTGAACGAGATAAAAATACCAGAAAGCTCTGATATAACGTACTTCGGCAAGTCTTCCAGCCAAAGTAGCCTGATCCAAACCTTCAATGCTTTCTGCCCGGTTAAGCACAGCGTTGGCCTGGTTAATACCCTGATAGCAATACCGCCATGTTTCAGTGACAAAACCTTGAGAAGCATTTAAGTTATTGTCATACCAGTTTACCACCTTATGGCTGCCATCCGCACCGTTTGTATGTACATCTGTACCAAACGTATTCATTGTGAATCCTCTTTCAGGTGCTCCGTAGATGTATTTCAAATATCCATAGGTAGCATCTACCGCATCTTCAAGTCCTGCAGGAG
>JAHEMS010000332.1:0-2796 GCA_024643595.1 Bacteroidota bacterium | reverse complement strand
CGATTGGCTAAGAAAGGCCAATAGTGTAAGTATTAATATTATTGATTTTGTTTTCATAATCTTATACTGTTTTTAATTAAAACTGGAAGTTTAAGCCCAACATATACAATTTGCTCGATGGTACATCACCAGTACCGATAGAGCCTGCATTTTCAGGGTCATAGGTATTATACTTAGCCGAAAACCATGGATTCTGCGCTGTTGCATAGATACGCAATGAAGACATTTTTAACTTTTCAGCAATTGTACTTGGGAAATTATAACCTAAGGTTACGTTTCTCAATTTCCAGTAACTTCCATCCTGATACCGCAAGGTTTCAAATTTTTGTGGTCGCTCCTGGTTGATGTTTGGCCTTGGATAATCATTGGTAGGATTATCAATAGTCCAGTAATCAACATTAATGTTGTTATACCTTCCTTGCATGGTCGCCTGATCTGAACTCAATCTACTGTCGATCATATGACCTAATCGAAAATACATGAATATAGAAAGGTCAAATCCTTTGAATTCAAATCGGTTGTTGATACCACCAAAAACATCGGGGACATCCGATCCCAGAACTACCCTGTCTTCGCCTGATATTTTTCCGTCAGGACCAGTTTTTTGACCATTTGCATCACGAGGACCAGCTACGTCAGCAACTTTGATTTCTCCCGGATAGGCACCATCCACTTGGGTTGCCAGGTCAGCTTCATTTGCCTGCCAGATACCAATCTTTTGATAATCATAAAATACTCGAATTGGTTGCCCAATAAACCATTGGTTACCTTCATCATCTAAAGGTTCACCGGTCACCTCATCCGTAAGTGCTAAGGCAGTAATGGCCTCACTGTAATGCGACAAATTGAAGTCAAGGTTCCATTTAAAACCATTTTGAGTATCAATAATGGCTGCATTTACACCCAATTCCACACCTTTCGTTTCCGTAGAACCTACGTTTTGAAGGATATAGTCATACCCGGAAGTTATGGGTAAAAAGCGTCGGAGTAACAAATCAGAAGTTTCTGTGGTATAATAATCAAATGTACCGGACAATCGGCCATCTAAAAATCCAAAATCTACACCGAAGTCAATGGTTTTAGAAATCTCCCATCCCAGATCGGGGTTTGGTATTTCATTCAATCGAAATCCTTTTGCATTGGCACCATCCCAATCATAAACGGATGCAGATAATCTACCTGCAGTTTGATACGGATCCACGGATTGGTTTCCTACTGCACCATAAGAAGCTCTAAGCTTTAGTTCGCTCAACCAGTTGTCAGTCCCTGACATGAAGTTCTCATCAACCATTCTCCAACCTACAGAAACACCTGGAAATGAAGCCCATTTATTGCCTTCAGCTAATACAGAAGAACCATCTGTTCGATAGGTCAACTGGATGAGGTATTTACCTGCATAACCATAATTTATTCTTCCCATGAAAGAAGCCAATTGCCGTTCTTCAAGTCTTGAACCATAAGCGCTGATTTCTCCTAATCCGATATTATACCACTCAGCAGACTCATAAGGTAAATTAATTACGTCAGTGTTGTGCTGGCTATAATTTTGCTTTTGAATTGATTGCAAGAAAGTCAGCGTCAGATCATGCTTATCGCCAAATTTTGTGTCATAGGTAAAAAGATTCTCAAGCGTATAACCTGTTTCACTTATATTTTCTTCTTTGGCGTAAGGCGCTGCACCCCTTCGTGAGTTGGTTTGACTGCCCTGGAAAACACCCTGGTTCCTGTACCTCAAATCTGGTCCAAACAACAATTTGTATTTTAAACCTTTAACAATATTGGCTTCGAGGTAAAATGAAGAAAATATCCGGGTATAATCGCGCTGATCGATCATGGCCCCATCTACCAATTCATTATACGGATTGGTACGGATACCATCGACAATTGGGAAGAAGTTTAGTCCCGTAACTTCAGATTGTGAATCGTTCAGGGTATATGGCATACCCAACGGGTTATTGTTTACTGCTTCACCCATAGTAGCGTCTGAACCCCAGTTTTGGGTAGAAACCGATAAAAAGGAGGACATCCCAACTTTGAATATTTTACTAATCTGATGGTCAAGGTTCAGTCTTCCGGTTACGCGTTCGTAATCCTGGTTGGAAATAATACCCTGCTCGTTGAAATATCCCAGCGAAAAATTGAACTGTGTTTTTTCACTTCCACCGGCTACACTAACCTGATGGTTTGTTTGCCAACCCTTCCCGAGTACACCATTAAATGGAACATCAAGACCTAAACCTGTTGGGTCATCGCTTCCATTTAAATAATCCTGGGATCGGCCCAAAGCGATAGATTCCAGTTCTGCAGGATCTTCAAATACAATATCATCCGATTGAAATGTGCCATCCCATGCGGCACGGCCTGTTTTTCCATTTGCGTCAACGCGTCTTGATTCTCTTTTCATGTCGGCAAATTGATCTCCATTCATCATGAAATCAATTGTTTTAATCGGGCTGGTTACACCATAATACCCATCGTACGATACAACAGTCCTTCCGGTTTTACCTCTTTTCGTGGTCACCAGAATGACGCCATTAGCCCCTCTTGATCCGTAAATTGCTGTTGCAGCAGCGTCTTTAAGGATTTCCATGGATTCGATATCCTGAGGGTTGAAGTCATAAATGGTTCCTCCTCCTGAAGTCATCGGCACACCGTCCACCACATAAAGTGGTTCATTTGATGCATTGATGGATCGTCGTCCACGAATGGTCACAGTAGGATACTGACCAGGTCGTCCGCCATTTTGCATAACATCCACTCCTGAAACCTGGCCTTTTAAAGCTTCTACAGGGTTTG
>JAHEMS010000331.1 GCA_024643595.1 Bacteroidota bacterium | reverse complement strand
AAGTCCTACGATATCAAATGAATCATCTTCCTTGATCTTAGTATAGTCTTCCTTGTTGGCAAAAGTTAACGCCAGCATACCTTGCTTCTTTAGGTTGGTTTCGTGAATTCGGGCAAATGATTTCACCAGGATTGCGCGAACGCCAAGGTGACGTGGTTCCATAGCAGCATGTTCACGGGATGAGCCTTCGCCATAGTTTTCGTCTCCAACAACGATTGATCCGGTACCTTGTGCTTTATAGGCACGCTGAACGTTGGGAACTTCATCGTATTCGCCAGTAATTCCATTCTTAACACTATTGATTTTCTCATTAAAGAAATTCGTAGCACCAATCAACAGGTTGTTGGAAATGTTATCGAGATGACCCCGGAATTTTAGCCATTTACCAGCCATAGAAATGTGGTCGGTAGTACACTTGCCTTTTGCTTTGATTAACAAACGCAGGCCTTTGAGGTCAGTTCCTTCCCATGCTTTGAAAGGGGAGAGCAGTTGCAACCGATCTGAGGTAGGACTAACATTCACTTGCACTTTACTGCCGTCTTTGGCAGGTGCCTGATATCCTGGATCCTTAACATCAAATCCTTTTTTCGGAAGTTCATCTCCCGTAGGAGGATCAAGTTTTACCTGCTCACCGTGCTCATTGGTAAGGTAGTCAGTAAGTGGATTGAAGTTTAAATCTCCGGCTATGGCCAGAGCAGTTACAAGTTCAGGTGACCCTACGAATGCATAGGTATTTGGATTACCATCATTGCGTGATTGAAAGTTTCTGTTGAAGGAGTGAACGATCGTGTTCTTTTCTTTTCGATCAGCACCAACGCGAGCCCACATCCCAATGCAAGGACCACACGCGTTGGCAAATACTTTGGCACCGATTTTATTAAAAGTATCGATAAAACCATCGCGCTCAATGGTATAACGCACTTGCTCAGAGCCTGGGGTAATAGTGAATACAGCCTTGGTTTTCAGTCCTTTATCTGCTACTTGTTTAGCTAAGCTTGCAGCACGGGCGATATCCTCATAGGAGGAGTTGGTGCAGGATCCGATTAAGCCCACTTCAACTTTGGTAGGCCATCCATTTGCTGCAGCGGCTTCTTTTAATTTCGAAATAGGAGTTGCCAGGTCTGGTGTAAACGGGCCGTTCAGGTGAGGTTCCAATTCTGAAAGATTGATCTCAATAACCTGGTCAAAAAATTGCCCTGGATTGTCATATACTTCAGGATCTGCCGTAAGATGCTCTTTGATAGAATTAGCCAATTTGGCTACTTCTGCCCGGCCAGTAGATGCGAGGTAGCGCTCCATTGATTCATCGTACCCGAATGTTGATGTAGTGGCTCCGATTTCTGCACCCATATTGCAAATGGTGCCTTTGCCTGTGCAACTCATAGAGGTTGCTCCCTCACCAAAATATTCGACAATGGCTCCGGTACCCCCTTTCACGGTAAGGATTCCTGCCACCTTAAGGATCACATCTTTTGCTGATGTCCAGCCATTTAATTTTCCAGTCAGTTTAATACCAATCAGTTTAGGAAATTTCAATTCCCATGCCATACCAGCCATCACATCCACGGCATCAGCGCCGCCAACACCAATGGCCACCATGCCAAGACCACCGGCATTAACTGTATGCGAATCGGTACCGATCATCATTCCACCCGGGAATGCATAATTTTCAAGCACGACCTGGTGGATGATACCAGCCCCTGGCCTCCAAAAACCAATACCATATTTATTAGACACAGAAGACAGAAAATCAAATACTTCCTTGCTTTCAGTTGTAGCAATAGTTAAATCATCTTTAGCGCCAACTTTAGCGGTGATCAGGTGATCGCAATGAACGGTTGAAGGTACCGCGACCTTTGGCTTTCCGGCAGACATGAATTGCAACAATGCCATTTGCGCGGTTGCATCCTGCATAGCTACACGATCAGGTGCAAAATCAACATAGGACTCGCCTCGTCCGAAGTTTTCCAACTTCTGATCGGTATGCAAGTGAGCGTAAAGAATTTTCTCGGATAAAGTGAGTGGTTTGCCAACTATCTTTCTGGCTTTGGCAATACGGCCTGGCATGGCTGCATACAAGGCTTTAATCATATCTAAGTCGAATACCATAAATCGTTAATTTTCTAGGTTTTGAGAGGCGCTAAGCTAATAAAAATTTGCTTTGATTTTTGATGAATTTTGAGGTTTTAACAGGTTGAGACGTTAGACCAATTACATAATCATATCAACCATAATATATCGCGTAAAAGGGCATAAAAAAACCCCGATCATGACGGGGCTTTTAGATTATTTGCTATTGATGTAATTGAGAAACTCTTTCTTGAAATTCTCCTCTTCAAATTTTCCGCCAAAAAAGGCTGTTCCGGTTTTACTGTTCGTATCGCCAACACCGCGTGAAGCTACGCACATGTGATTGGCATCAATCACCACGCCAACATGCTCTGTCGCTAATATTCGCTGAAGTTCTTTACCAATCTGAACGGTTAAGCGCTCCTGTACCTGTGGACGTTTGGCGAAATATTGAACGATACGGTTGATTTTAGACAAGCCGATTACTTTACCGCTACTGAAATACGCTACGTGGGTTTTGCCGTAGATCGGTACAAAATGGTGTTCACAATGGGAATAGAAAGTGATGTCTTTCTCCACCAGCATCTGGTCATATTTGTATTTGTTTTCAAAGAGCCTGGCCATTGGGCGATTCTTGGGATTGAGCCCGCTGAAGACTTCTTTAACGTACATCTTGGCTACTCTACGAGGAGTACCTTTCAGACTATCGTCAGTAAGATCAAGCCCCAGGATCTCCATAATCTCTTTAAAGCGCTTTTCAATTTGCTCAACTTTTTCATCATCATTTAGTACGAAGGCGTCCTCACGCATGGGCGTGTTCCACGAGGTGATGATGTGATCATCATCAAAATCTTCGTCAAGTTGACTAATGGGCCGGATATTCAACGAAATTTCTTTCTGTCTCATAGAGTTTGACTTTAAGCTCATACTGATTATCAATTTGTTGCCTTAATATCCGCCAGATCACCACTGCGATGTTTTCAGCCGTTGGATTCAGGTTTTTAAAGTAGGGTATATCTAAGTTAAGATTTTTATGATCGAAATGAACAAGAACGTGTGCCTTAATGATTTCACTCAGCACCTTCATATCATAGACGTAACCCGTTTCAGGATCTGGTTCCCCCACAAGAGTAACAATCAACTCATAATTGTGACCATGATAGTTGGGATTATTACATTTTCCGAAGATGACATCATTCTTTTCATCCGACCAGGATGGATTATAAAGGCGATGGGCTGCGTTGAAATGTTCCTTACGTGAGACCGCTATCTTCATTCGATTTATTTATAACCCTGAAAGAGGTAAATGGTTCACTTCATTTCTTATTTGCTGTAATTTAATCCAAAAATTGAGATAAAAGGGTTCGTTTACTTTTAGCATATTGGGGGTTGATTTGCTGTCATATGTCCAACTTCGGTATCATCATTCTTTTATTAGCTGTTGTTACAGCCCTCGCACAAGTAACTGATAAGGTGCGTGTTCCATATCCAATCCTTTTGGTATTGGCAGGTATTGCTATAGGGTTAATTCCAGGATTACCCTACATCACGTTGGAACCTGAGGTTGTTTTTTTAGTATTTCTTCCTCCTGTTCTTTATGCCGCTGCGTGGACAACTTCATGGCCAGACTTTAATAATGCGATCAGACCGATTTCATTGCTGGCGATTGGTTGTGTATTGTTTACGATGGTGATTGTAGCTGTTGCAGCCCACCATTTCATTCCTGATTTTGGATGGGTGGAGTCATTTGTTCTTGGTGCTATTGTCTCGCCACCCGACGCTGTGGCCGCTACTGCAGCGACCAAAGGATTAAAAATTCCAAAGAGAATTGTTACAATTCTGGAGGGGGAAAGCCTTGTGAATGATGCAACGGGGCTGATTGCTTATCAATATGCGATAACAGCCGTCGCCTCTGGCACATTTATTTTCTGGCTGGCAGGTATCAATTTTTTTTATGTAGCTAGCGTAGGTGTTGTTATTGGACTGCTCGTGGGTTATTCATTTTTCTGGATACATAAAATTACACCCAATAATGCAACGACAGATACTTCTTTTACCTTACTCGCGCCCTATGCGGCTTACCTGGTTGCAGAAGAATTTCATGCCTCCGGAGTGCTTTCGGTCGTTGCTGCTGGATTATTTTTAAGTCCACGTGCTTCTCAAGTATTTTCAAACCGGACCAGACTTCAGGCGACGGCCGTCTGGGACACCATGATATTTATTCTCAATGGTGTCATTTTTATTTTAATTGGATTGCAGTTGCCATTGATTCTGAAAAACATTGCTCAGCATTCACTGCTAACATTGATAGGTTATGGGGCATTGGTCAGTCTGGCAACTATTGTCGCCCGTATAATCTGGGTATTTCCAGGTGCATATATGCCAAGATGGTTAAGCAAAGCTATACGCAAAGCGGAACCAGAAACCAATTTGCGAAGTGTATCAGTGGTGGCCTGGTCAGGGATGCGAGGAATTGTATCGTTGGCGGCCGCGTTGGCGTTGCCCTTGATGGCCAGTGAAACAAAGCCTTTCCCCAATCGCGACCTGATTATCTTTCTTACCTTTTGCGTGATATTTGTCACGCTCGTTATGCAGGGCATGACATTACGAAAACTTATTAGCTGGCTACGACTAAAATCAGACGATGGTCATATTAAGGAGGAAGAACGTGTGCGGATTCAACTGGCGGGATCGGTGATCGAATTCATCGAAGAGAATTATTCACTCGGATTGAGTGATACAGTACTCAATCTT
>JAHEMS010000330.1 GCA_024643595.1 Bacteroidota bacterium | reverse complement strand
CAGGTTACCGGGCTTACCGGTGAGCCTTTTGGGCCATTCAGGGCTTGCTCAAGTTTCAATGTCTGGCTAAATCCTAATTGTGCAGACAAAAAGAACAGTGTTCCCATTAACGTTAAAAGATGGGTTGATAAAGCCTTTTTCATAGATTTAGTAGGTTGTTTAGTAAGATTAAGTGCCAAAAACGAAGCCAATTTGGTTCAAAAGTAAAATCGAAGTATATAATAGTGTAATTTATGACAAAAAAAGGCAAAAAGTAAGCGGGTAATTTAATAGCGACCCATCAAAAAATAAATTAAAGGACCATTTTGGGCCAGAATCATTCAATATGAGACAAATTAGGATTGTATTATTTTCAGCAATAAAGTTAATTTTTTTGGCTGGTTATTTTCAAGCTTTTTCACAATCAACAGGGTTATTCGATTCAGATGATATTTTAGCGATCACGATAAGTGGAAATGTCAGCGAATTAATGAAAGACAGGGGCGATGATCCACAGTATCATTCGTTTCAATTATCCTACCAAGATAGCAAAAATACCATGGTGGAATTGCCCGTTGAAATCAAGGCCCGTGGTCATTTTAGAAAACTTAAGGAAAACTGTAATTATCCACCCTTGCTGATAAACTTCAGCAGTGCGTCAAAAGGTAATACGATTTTCAGTGAACAGAAAAAGATTAAGCTGGTCACCCCATGCCGTGATGAGCGATATGTGATACGGGAATACCTTGTCTATAAATTGTATAATCTTACGACTCCAAAAAGTTTCAGAGCGAGGTTGATTAAGTTCAACATGATAAGCAATGAGCCTAAGGGTAAAGATATAGACCCACTGTTTGGTATCTTGCTTGAAGAAGAAGATCAGATGGCGCAACGAAACAATACCATCTCCATAGAAGGAAGGCTTGTACGGCCGCAGCAAACCCAGAAGGAAGATTTTCTTAACATGGCGGTATTTGAATACATGATTGGTAATACGGATTGGTCGGTTCAGTATTTACAAAATGTTAAATTGATTGCCATTGATTCAATTTCTATTCCTTCTACGGTTCCCTATGATTTCGATCATGCAGGGATAGTTGGAGCAACGTATGCGCTGCCAGCAGCGGAATTGAAATTAAGTTCTACCCGGGAAAGACGCTATCGTGGATATTGTATCAATGACATGCAGGAATTTAATGGGGTATTGACAAACTACAATCAATGGAAGGATGAATTTTATAAAATCTATATAGAAAATGAGCTGATGGAGGGTAGTTCGCTGAAATTCACACTGCGATTCCTGGACGACTTTTTTAAGACCATCAATGATCCCAAACGACTAAAAAATGAATTTCAGTATCCCTGCGATGCTGATGGCACTGGTAATGTGGTGATTAGAGGATTGAAGAAGCAGTGACATCACCATGAGATTTATATTTGTCCTGGCATAGAATTGCTTACGTAGATTAAGGAGTCGGAAATGACCTGCATAACCTATGCTCGTCAGTTTTAGTCTCGTTTGAGAGATTTGAATAGTTAGCGCAGATCGGCCACCTTAATCGAGTAATTGTGGGAAAATCTTGACACCGAATGGCTGATACCAAATCGATCAAATACCTCGTTTCCGCGCGCATTATAGAATGCATCATATAAATGCTTTTTATTGATGATGTAATTATGAATGCCCAGGTAGGCATATTGAAAGTCCTTACCAGGTGTAGGCTCACTTCTGGCCAATCCATCGGGATGGGTATGTGCTATACCCATCACCTGCAGGACGAGTCCATTAAAACTTACATATAATTTATTGTTTTCTACAAAGGTGGCAGCATCAAACCTAGAACTGTGAATGGTATTATGATGATTTGGAAGAATTAATAAACCACCGGAAACCAATAAACCTAAATTCTCTTTATAGGGTCTTCCATTTTTAAAGCTCGCACCCCATAATACGGTCAAACCCGATTCAATATCAGTAAACAAAACGCCACCTTCAAAGTGATTATAATATTCACTCAAAAAAAGATGATTCTTCAATTTCCTCCCGGCAAGAACGTGTGTTTTTTGGGAATAACCTGTCATAGCGATTAATAAAATGGTTACTGTTAAGAGATTTGCTGGGAATAAACGGATTGAATTTGCCATATCATCACGATTTTATGTTTGTAAAAAAGTGATGACAAGGTGCGCCGGCCCTGCCGCTAAAATCTACCTTGATTCATGCATGGAATAAACGATTTGGTGCATTGAAAAATCGAGAAAAATTGAGTTCAATGATTCATTGCATTCCAGTTGCCAGGGGTAACACTAATGATGCATGACATTGGATAGTGAGAAATCAAGGTTTGTGTTGGGGAGTGTTTAACAGGGCAATTTTCAGATCGTTTTACCAAGAAATTGATAAAAAAAGCAGGAGATTAATTCTGACGATGAAATTAATCTTGCCTGCTTTTTATCCTTACCTCTAAAGACGATCAAATATAGAATTGGCAAATAATTACGGATACCCGTAATGAAGCAACCTATGATACATTTGTTGCATCTCTCAATTTATCCTGGTTTACAGGATATATACTGGGCAACACCCCAAACTCTTCTTTGAAAATTTTTGAGAAGTAGGAGAGGTTAGAGATACCCACTTCATAGGCCACCTGGGCGATGGGTCCCCATTTTTGTTCCAGCAGCTGCGCGGCTTTCTGCATGCGTAGTTTGCGAATGAGTTCTGTAACCGACAAGCCGGTTAACGCAATAATCTTCCTGTATAATTGTGATCGGCTTAAGCCAATGTCTTCTGCTAACGATTCCACACTTAACTGTTCGTCACTTATCCGTTTCAATATTCCACTTTTGACATCGTTCAGGAATTTTTCGTCTCCAGATAACACCTCCATCTTAGGCACCAGACTCATGAGCTCAGCGCGAAGTCTTTCCCGCAATTTTAATTGCCGGTTGATGGCGTTTCTTACTTTCAGCAACAGTTCATGTTTGTTGAAAGGCTTTGTTAAATAATCGTCTGCACCTTTTTCCAGTCCTTTCAGTTTGCTGTCTTCCGTGGATTTAGCGGTAAGCAATATCAATGGAATATGACTCGTATGCACATCTGATTTTATCTTACTCGTCATTGCGATGCCGTCCATCTCAGGCATCATGACATCGGAAATAATCAAATCGGGAATTTCATGGATAGCCACTTCAAGGCCATGCTTTCCATTTTCTGCCTCTAAGAAATGAAATTCATCCCCCAGGCAATCGATAATGAAGGCACGTAGGTCTCTGTGGTCTTCAACCACCAGGATTTGAGGTTTGGATTCATTTCCTTGTTGAAGTTTATGATCAGTTGTTGGTTGCCCGTTACCTGTATCTGTTGACTGGTAACTGATAACTATTTCTTCTGATTCAAAGACTTGCCTAACCTCCTGTATGGATTCGATAGGTAGAACAACCTGGAATTCACTTCCTTCACCGAATTTGCTTTTTACAGAGATAAACCCACCCAGCAGATTCACAATTTCATTAACCAGTGCAAGACCAATGCCGGTGCCAACATCTTTATGGGTTTCACTTACCTTATGGAAGCGTTCGAATATTTTGGATTGTTGATCTTCCGGAATGCCGATGCCAGTGTCTTTCACAATTAGTGTCAATATATCGGGATTGATATTCAGGCGTGCGATGACCGTAACAGAGCCACCCTGAGGTGTAAACTTAATGGCGTTATTGATGAGGTTGATAAGAATGGTTTCCAGTTTGTCTTTATCGAACAGTGCCTCATAATGAGCGAGAGGGAGGTCTGTTTGAATGCTAATGTTCTTTTGATCGGCAAGCGAATGAAATGAACTGACTATCGCTTTGAAGAGCGGATTGATATCTTCTTTTGATTTAACGATGGCTTTGCTACCCGACTCGATTTTGGCTAAGTCAAGAAGCTGGTTGATGAGTCGCAACAGATGATCTGAATTATGTTGCACCAACTTTAATCGATCGCTAATTTTCCTACGATCAATTTCATTCCGGTTATTGCCAATTTGATCGATGATTTCTTGAATCGGTCCTTTGATGAGTGTAAGGGGTGTCCGGAATTCATGAGAGATGTTGGTAAAGAATGAAGTCTTCAGTTGATCGATTTCTTTTGCCTTCTCTAATTCCTCTTCTTTGAATTTCTCCCTTTCATGGCGAATGGTTCGCTCCTTCTGGAATACGTGGACGCGCCACACTCCTGCAA
This sequence comes from Bacteroidota bacterium, assembly GCA_024643595.1. Taxonomy (GTDB): domain Bacteria; phylum Bacteroidota; class Bacteroidia; order Cytophagales; family Cyclobacteriaceae; genus ELB16-189. The sequence goes on along the minus strand of JAHEMS010000330.1, from coordinate 635 downwards.
GGAAGATTAACCCATAGGCTACATAAGCCCATGCCGTGCGCCACCAAGGTGGAGTAATGGTAATTGAGAGTGTGACTCCCTCTTCATTCCAAACTTCATCATCGTTCGATCCAATCACACGAAAAGTATATTTACCAGGACTGATATTGGTATAACGGGCAATCCGGTTGGCTGCATTGGTTTCAATCCATTCTGTCTCGTAGGGCTCAAGCCTGTACTTGTATCGATTGCCCTCAGGGCTTACAAAATTAAGTGCCGCAAATTCTAACGAGAAATTATTTTGTGCGTGTGAAATTTCGATTTCTTTTGTGTGTGTGATCCCTTGAGCAAGAGGCGTTTCCCAAACAAGAGTATCTCCATCAGATCCCTTCACCGGTACTGAAAGGTTTTGGATTAAAAAGTCTGTGATGGCAATGGGGGGCACATATTTGTTTTCAACCAGACTATCCGGATGAAAAACAATTAACCCTCCAGTAGTTGCTAAGTAGATCTTACCATCGCTTGCACGAGTCCCCCTGCCACCCAGGAGAAAGATGCTTTTAAAGACTTCTCCGGAAAGTCCATGGCGCCAGTCATAGGTACGGACAACATTACGTTTCGGAAAAAAATGCAAAATTGAGGCACCGGAAGTGATC
>JAHEMS010000329.1 GCA_024643595.1 Bacteroidota bacterium | reverse complement strand
TCAACATCAATCAAGATCAATCCGGGGCCAACACGGGTAAAAATTACAGAGGCGATATCGCTATAATTTATGACCTGACAGGTAATGGTGATAAGCAGCTTAAATTATTTAACAATCAAACGTATGATATTATCTACCAGGAAATCAAGAACACTGGGATATCATTAATCTTTATTCGGGAATTTGCCGGTAAGGAAGGTAAAAAGGAGAAAGGCAAATGATCCGACAAGCTACCTATAAACTATTCATAATTTTTGTACTGGCATTAACAGGCTGTACGGGAATGAAGAATATTTCGTCGGAGGATCCACTGTACATCGGACATGAAATAAAATTAAGGGAGGAAGGCAAAAAGAAAATAAAGGTAACCCCTATCATTAGGGAGGTGCTTAAGCCGGAACCTAATAACACGTTTTTGTGGATGAGACCTTCCCTGGCATTCAACAACATGCTTTCTGAAACCAGGAAGCAGAAGAAATTCTGGAAGAATAAAATTTCAAATCCGGTATTGCTCTCCCAGACGAATCCCATTCAGGTTGCTGCTGCTATCCAGAACAGAATCTTCCATAGTGGATATTTTCACAATACCGTAATATTCGATACGATTCACATCGGTCAACGTAGGGCAAAATACCGGTATACGATCTCACTTCGTGAGCCCTATCGGTTTGAGTCCATCTCGTTTCCTGAGCCTCAAAATGATCTCACTCGGCAGATCAGCGCCACACAACGAGAATCGTTGTTAAAGAAAGGAGACATCTACACGTTAAATACGATAAAAAATGAACGATCCAGGATTGATCTTAACCTGAAAGAACACGGTTACATTTATTTTAACCCCGAGTTTATTACTTTAAAAGCAGATACGGTAACGGGGCACCATATCGTCAATGGAGAAATTACCATAAAACCTGAAACTCCACCCGAATCGAGAAGGGCGTACACCATACGAAAAGTATTTGTCCATGATGATTATGTACTCGATAACATGCCCACCGACACGCTTCAATTCGATAATTATTTTCTGATTTCACAACATAAGGCCCTTCGGTTCAATGCGCTTCAACAAGGAATTTTTTTGAGGCCTGGCGAACGTTTTTCCCAATCGAATTACATGCATACCATTCGGTATATGAACTCACTCCCCATCATCAGAAATACGAGTATTAAGTTTTCTCCGGCAAGTAATAATGATGAACTGGATGCGAATCTTTATCTGTCGCAACGAAAGCGGTATGCCTATACCGCAGAATTCAATGCCATCTACCGGTCAACTAATTATTTTGGTCCAGGGGTGGTATTCAGTTACTCGGATCGAAACCGAAACAGAGGCGCAGAAATGTTGAAAGTAAATCTAAGGGGAAGATATGAAGTGCAGATTGCAGAAGGCGAAGTTAAACCGGCCTATGAACTAGGCGTGGAAGTAAACTACTCGCTTCCCCGATTCTATCCCTCATTTTTATTAAATACCGCTAGAAAAAGTCTTCCGAAAACAACTTTATCTGCCGGGTACAATCTATTTAACCGGTTGGATCTTTACCGGTTGAACTCAATATTTACAAATTTTGGTTACCGGTGGAGTAAGACAGATCGCATCAATCATTCCTTTAATCCCGTTGAAATAATCTTTACGAGGATCCCTGAAGCATCGAAGTCAGATGAGTTCAAAGAATACCTGAAAGAGAACCCCGGTGTGCAACGAAGTTTTGATGAACAATTTATCGTAGGATTGGGATATGAATTTACCTATCAATCCGGTACCAGCAGCCGCAACGAATTCTTCTTCAGGGGTGGGATTGATATGGCAGGAAATCTTTTGAATGGAATATATTCAGCAACCAATGCTTCACAAGATTCACTGGGAAGATATACCTTATTAGGGGTTCCGTTTTCTCAGTATGTTCGAACCCGGATTGACCTGCGCTATAGTTTTAATCTTAGTCAACAATCAAAACTCGTAACACGATTTAGTACCGGTGTTGGCATTCCATTGTTGAATTCGAGTACCATACCCTACATCAAACAATTTTATGTAGGAGGAACCAATAGTTTACGGTCATTCATCGCAAGGTCCGTAGGACCCGGAAGTGAGGTCCCTCCAACCGGGTACAATGACTTAACCGGTGATATTCGCCTGGAGGGTAATGTGGAATACCGTTTTGATATTTCCGGAAAACTAAAGGGAGCTTTGTTTATAGATGCGGGAAATACCTGGCTCTATAATGAAGACGCTTCAAGACCTAATGGAACATTTCATTTCAATACGTTCCTTAAAGAAATTGCAGTGAGTTCAGGATGGGGGGTACGATGGGATTTTGATTTTATTGTTGCACGACTTGACTTCGCTTATACATTGCGCACACCTTATTTACCTGCGGGAGAAAGATGGAATAACAATCTTAATTTCTGGAAACCTGCACTCAATATCGCTATCGGATATCCCTTCTGAGTTCATCCATCAAGTTTCAATTATCCTATTGCAAACCCCGGAGGGGTGGCGGGGTCCCATTGACGGGAGAGTCCGCTGTGAATTAAAATATAACGCCCTCAACATCTGCACTACTGTAGTGGATGTAAGGACCATGATTGATCGTTTAAGTATTTTATCCGGTTAGGGATTGTGCTCGTCACTTTTTTTTCCAAGGTTGATGATATCCTGTCTTTACGAAAAGTGACCGCCAGATAAAGTAGAAATGTTTCTGCCAAATCTTCGCGCGTAGGATAATCACGTGCGTAGGTGGAAATAAATGTAGGATCTTTTTGCTGGGCAGTCAACCATCCAGCGGAGGCAGCATGGGTGTCATCCAGGGAAGTATGGGTGGCCTCATGCACCAACGTTTCTTCTAAAATACCATCCTCGACGTACAGGTCCGCTTGACCAATATGGATCAGAATGTTTTTGTTTCCTCCTCCAAAAGGCTGTACCCCTTTATGTATCCAAACTGTTTCGACATCGCTTCGAAGTGATGTGGGTAACCTGCCAATCTCAATAGCATATTTCTGCGCTTCGACCTGCGCCAATTCACTCGTGCCAAACTCCGGGTTCACCTGGACTTCGGTGGATAATCCGTCATCAAAAGTCACCTGGAAAAGAAATGCATTAACGGTAATCCAGTTATTTACCCTACGGTCAAACATCACACGCGAACCCTGCCCGTTTGGTGTTAATGTCTCAAAAGAAGTGGGATCATCCATAGTGATTATATCAGGATCGAGGAATATGGTACCGTCAAATGGCGGATATGTAGGAATTACAGGTATCGCTACTTCATTCTTGGTACTATCACATGAGTTGGCAAAAATTGCCAGCATCGTGAATATGTAAGAATAAATTTGCTTCATCTGTGATTTATGGAAAGACCCTTGCTTAAAGGTAATGATTCCTTCTTTATGGTGTATCCACTTCCTTCCCAGTGGAGTCTCCCGTTTCGGGGGGCTCCACGTAATCCTCTCCTTGCCTTCGATATTAGTTTTTCATATTCACTCGCCCTTAATAATTAATTATTTTACTCTGTACTTCCTGCCGTGTGCGGTGTTATCACCTCACACGTTACTCACCACAACTTAATCCTCATTCGCTTAAATAGCTTCAGGTATTTTTTAGTTTAGCGCTATTATTAGTAAGAGCACCATCTATGGCGAGGGAAATCGGAATTTCAGGTGATAACACCCGACAGGGTGGAAGAGTCTCCCGCTTCGGGAACTCCACCTAAACCGATCCTTGCCTTCGATATTAGTGTCTCCATATTCACTCGCCCTTAATAAATGATTATTTTACTTTGTACTTACCTTCACTTCCCGAAACATAAACGGATTGTCGCTTACCCTCAACGCATTGCCGCTCGTAGTAGTCACATTCTTTAACATGACCTCTTTGGTTTTAACATAGGGAAACTTCTCCTGATAGGAATCGTCTACCATCTGCGGATTAAAATTTGAAAAAATAGAGGGTCCCTGATAATTCTCCGGGTGTTGGGCATCATCGATCTTAAGATTTTCAATGGTGATCCGTTCAGGCATATAGCACGTGTATCCGAAATCATGCTGGCTGGAATAAGATCCACCTATCAGTGCCGCGCTCACGGGTTTGCCGCCTGAAGGCACGAATGTACAGTTGCGGATAATAAATACGCCCTGCCATGTGCTGCCATAGTCCGATCGCAAGTTGATGAGTGTCCTCCCACGAATGGTCGAGTTCTCAACGGTAAACGTCCCGCTACCAATGGCATTGATACCCATATGTCCCAGGGTTGAGTTACGGATGGTGGCGTTGGCAACTCCCTTATGCGCATCAAACCTAGAAAGGATACAATGATCATAAAGCATATTCTTGCAGTAGTTGGAACCCAGAATTCCCCAGTACGTGTTGTCATCAATGTCGTTGGTCTGCGTGCAGTTCACGAATGAAACGCTGACAGCACGGTTCGCTAAAAGATCATAGGTGCCCATGGTCACGGGCTCGCCTGCTGAGCCAATGGTGCTGTAGGTTTTATGCCCGGTCAGTAATGTGTTTTTCACCGTTACATAGGCACAGTCACTGATATTGATAAAGCCACCATAGGGTGCACCATGATCGCCTTCCTCTTTAATATAGTGTTTCAATCCGTCAACAACCACATTCGATCGCCTGATGGCCAGGTTGCGACTATAGTAAGTGTACTTCGATTCAGCTTGGTTGGCAATAGTAGTGAAACGACCTCCGGTAATATTCAATGTCGTTTCGTCAATAACAAGCGCATTGATCTCGGTGACCTGATCGAAGTCCCAGATGATGGGAGCATTCATATCTACCTTGCCGTTTTTATCCACGACAAAAATATCAGTCTGTGGTGCACCATTGTCCTGGTTCAGACCAAAG
>JAHEMS010000328.1 GCA_024643595.1 Bacteroidota bacterium | reverse complement strand
CTACATTGAAAAGGTAAAGATCTTCCTCGCTAATCATTTTTTCTGATAACAGTGTTTTCTTTATCCACTCAACCAACCCTCCCCAAAACTTTTTACCCACCATTACAATCGGAAACCTCCCAATTTTTTTGGTTTGAATCAGGGTGAGTGCTTCAGAAAGTTCATCCAGTGTGCCAAATCCTCCAGGCATTATTACAAAACCCTGCGAATATTTTATAAACATAACCTTCCTCACAAAAAAGTAATCGAACGTGATTAGCTTGTCTGCATCGATATAAATATTTCCTTTCTGTTCATGAGGCAGGTAAATATTCAGGCCCACTGACTTCCCTCCGGCTCGTTTTGCGCCACGATTACCCGCTTCCATGATGCCTGGTCCACCACCCGTAACAACTCCATATCCATGATTTACCAATTCTTCAGCAATATCTTCAGCCATTCTGTAATAAGGATGACTTGGTTTCACACGGGCAGAGCCAAAAATGGTAACACAAGGTCCAATCTTCGCCAGTTTTTCGAATCCTTCCACGAATTCACTCATGACTTTAAAAATCATCCACGAGTCGGAACTCTTTATCTCGGCCCAATCCTTATCTTTAAATGCTTTACGAATGCGATGTTCTTCTTCCAACGCCTCCTGAATGATTTCATCATCTACCTTTTTCTTTCTTCCCTTATTATTCGCCATATTATCTGACACTAATTTTTTTCAAGTTACTAAATGAAACGAAAATATAACTTCTTTGATATGAAAAGCCAGATGAATGGGTTTACCCTTCCATACGGGTTAATGACTGTCTTGTTATTTATTTTCGTTTGTTGTTCACAAAAAGAGACCCGACAAGATACCGAATGGGCAATGTTACCCTTTGAAAAAGTTAATGACGTTAACCCTATCCTGATAGCAGGTGACGGCATGTTCAATTGCCCAATTTTAAAACAGCAAATTAAGTGGGAAGAGAAAGATGTGTTTAATCCAGCTGCGGTTGTGCGTCATGACACCCTCTTTCTTTTTTACCGCGCAGAAGATTCGATTGGAAAATTTGCTGGCACCTCGCGCATTGGCCTTGCCTGGAGCACGGATGGTATCCATTTTAATAAAAATCACGAACCGGTACTATACCCGGATGAAGATTTCATGAAAGTATATGAATGGGAAGGTGGTATAGAAGATCCGCGCATAATAGAGCGCGAAGAAGAGTTATATATCATGACTTATTCATCCTACGATGGAAAAATTGCCCGGCTCTGCCTGGCCACATCAGGCGATTTGACTCACTGGACTAAACATGGTCCGGTGCTGACTGATCAATTCATCGATACCTGGAGCAAATCGGGAGCCATTGTCGGTAAACAAAAAGGTGATAAGGTTCTGGCAGAGAAGATCAATGGAAAATACTGGATGTATTTTGGCGATACTGATTTGTTCATGGCCACCTCTGAAGATCTGATTCATTGGCAGCCTGTTTTGGAAAATGGAGCACTTAAATCAGTATTAAAACCAAGGCCTGGCTATTTCGATAGTCGATTGGTAGAGAGTGGACCGTATGCGTTACTCACCAAGGATGGAATATTGCTGCCTTATAACGGGATGAACCTGGAAGAGGGTGGTGATCCGGAAATTGTAAAGGGAGCTTATTGTTCGGGCCAGGCTTTGTTTGATGCAACGGATCCTACAAAACTAATTAAGCGGCTGGAGGAGAATTTTCTTCGCCCTGATCAACCTTATGAAATTCACGGGCAAGTGAACCAAGTCTGCTTTATAGAAGGAATGGCGCCTTATAAGAATAAATGGTTTTTGTATTACGGTACAGCCGATTCAAAAATTGGGGTAGCTGTTTTAGAAGAGTAAGGAGAGCTAATTATTTTTCTTCAAAAGACTTTTCAACGCTTCGTTTAAATCAGGATACTGAAAATTAAATCCAGTCATGCGGATTTTTTTTGATGCTACCTTACTCCCATTCAGCACAATAGCGGCTATCTCACCCACAATAATTTTCATGATGAAGGCCGGAACGGGAGGCACCCATATGGGTTTCTTTAAAATGTGAGCGATTGATTTTGTTAATTCTTCGTTGGTGATCCAATATAAACATGGCACACAGATCATCAATATGAATCCAGGATAGATATTGTCTCCCTGTACCCAACACGGCTCCAACCCCAAAACGGACTGGCTTTGCCATTTCGATAAGGGCTCCCCCCTTGTCACTAAGCACAATTCCAATTCTGAGTTTGGTAAGGCGTATCCCCAATGATTCTATTTTTTCAACTTCTTCCTCCCATTGTTTCGTCACTTGAGCCAAATAATCTGAACCTGGTTTACTTTCCTCATCGTAAATATCTTCGTCCAGATTAAATCCATAATAACCAATGGCTGACGCAGCAATTACTGTTTTTACGGAATGATTGCCTTTCTTTAAAGCTTGATACAGCAGTGAAGATGACTTTATGCGGCTCTCAAGAATTTCTTTTTTTCGCTTCTTATTCCAGCGCTTATCGGCTATCCCGGCACCCGCCAGATGCATAATCGTATCAACACCAACAAATGCTTCGGCATCAACTTCTCCTTCATCAACATTCCATAAATAGGTTTGCACAGAGCCCAATTTCCTGGTGCGCCCTAAGTGCGAAACCTGGTAGCCTTTTTGTATAAGCATCTCAGTAAGTCGAGTGCCGATGAGCCCCGAAGCACCTGTGATTAATATTTTCTTGCTCATTATTAGTAGCTTTGAACCAACTTAACATTTAAAATATGAATAAGTTTATTGTAAGCACCCTGTTCATGATGTCTATTGCCACGGCCTACAGCCAAACGGTGAAAGTGAACAAACAAAATGAGAAAGTAAAAAATGAAACCATTGAAGTTTTTGCGCTTACTCTTGAAGGGAAAAAGGAAGATATTTCCTCCAGCTGGAATAAATACTTAAAAGAAATAGGAAAGTTGAAGCAGAGTTCCAACCCGATGACTGTTTCTGATGCCATTATGAATGGAACCACTTATTCGTCAAATGTCTTTTATGCCGGTATAACAAAGAACAATGAAACGTCTTCCACCGTTTGGGCGGGAATAAATCCATCGGAATGGAATGATGGAGAGGTAGAAAAAGTTAATCGAGGAATTGAGAAAATGGCCTATCAATTTGGAGTTGCCTATTATCGACAAAAAGTTCAGGTACAAATTGATGAAAGTCAGCAAGCGATTGATGCCGTTGAGAAGCAAAAACAACGCTTGCTCAATCAAAACAAAGACCTGACATTAAAGCTAAGTAATAACGAACAGGAAAAAGTGCAACTTGAAAAATCACTGGAAGCCAATACACTGGAGAATGCCTCTCTTGCGATTAAACTGGAGGATAATAAAAAAGCACAAGATTCTTTAGCGAATGTAAGTGTTCAGATTAAAAAGGTGATGGAGTCACAAAAGGAGACGCAGCGAAAAATTAATTGATATCGTCAGCGTTAAATACGTTATCGTGCCATCGCCTTAGTTCTTTGTCAAAAGTAAATCGATCGTCAGGGAATTCAATGTATTTATCGCCGGCCGTTTTCGAATAGAAGATGGTCAGGTCTTCACCTTTCACCATGCGATCAAATAAAAAAGTCCCCCGTTGATTCAGATCCTGATAAGACATTTTCCAGGTGCGGAATACCTCATTGTATTCGATCAGTGAGTCCTTGTCGTCTAACTTAAATTGTCCACCTATTCCTTCGAACATTGGTGTACTGCTGCGTGCCGGTTTCGAAATCAAAAAATCAAATGAACCATTACTTGCCTTGGCCATTTTAATAAAAGCATACTCCGAAGCTACTCGCTTATAATAATCATCAAAGGTAGTATCAAATTTTATCGCGTGGTTACAACGCGGTGGCAGCTTGGCAGAATACCGGATGGTTTTATAAATAATACGCTCTTGCTCAGCCCGATCAAAATACGCAAGCGGACCATACTTACTTTTTGGACTACATTGAATCATTAAAGCAAACAGCACAGCCACAACAATAATCTTCATATTGTAAAATTAAAAAAAGGTCCCCGAATAAACCGAGGACCTAACTTAAACCCACCTTTTAACTATTAATATTCTGAACTATTCGGATCAAAATTTGTCCAGCCACTCATCCAGTTATTAGCTGCATCAAAGGCCCCGACATAATCGGTCTGTGTTAATCCGGAAGGAACGGTAACCGCGCCGGTCAGCAAAGGCGAGCCTGCAGCTAATAAGCCGTTAGGCGTTGCGATTGCCATCGACCCGGTCATACCAGCAAACTTTGCGGAAAGATCTACTGTTGCCTGACTTGCTTCAATAGCCGCATTGTCTGTTGCAAAATTTGAGTCATCATATCCGTTACCGTCAATTTTTGCCTCAAGCGTACCGATTGTACGTCCCAAATAATTCCCTTTGAAAACTGCTGCTGAATTAGTCTTATCGAAAAGAACGCCGTTCGATCTTCCCCAGCCTACAATAACGGTGTTATAGATTTGCAGTGAAGTATTTCTTCTGATATGAGCACCGTTGGTATAGTTAGCGCTCGCGTTACCTGTACTTAAATTTCCCCCGCTTAGATTAGCAAACACATAAGGGCCAAAAATTGTTACGTTTGAGAATTTCGCAGCCGTTAAAGGAGTCTTGGTAGAACCGCTGCCATCATTATCGGATTCAAAACCATTTGAGCCTGACTTATCAGCGATGTTAGGATCACGGAAGGAAGCCAGGAATTGCGCATTACCACGGTAACCGAAGTCAGTATCAAATTCATCATCCCAACCACGATATGCAACCATATGATCGACATTCACTGTTCCTCCAAACCACTCATAAGAATCATCACCGGAGTAAGAAACCTGAACATGATGA
>JAHEMS010000327.1 GCA_024643595.1 Bacteroidota bacterium | reverse complement strand
TCAAGGCAACAACCTTCGGAATTCATTTAAACCATCTTTTGTAAGCAGTATGATTTTCGGAGTGACATGGAATCCAAATAATTATGGCAACACCGAACGCAGTTCATATTATGTGCGGGCCCAGGTAGAAACCGGTGGAACATTATTCAACCTTGCTCTTCCTAACTACATCACGCAGCGGGGGCTAGAGCTTTATAAGTATGTGCGTTTTAATCTTGATGTAAGAAAAACCAAAGTAATCAATAAGCATACCTTATTGGCTTATAGAATAAACACCGGTATTGGATATGCCTACAGTGATAATAAAGTACTTCCGTACGAAAAATATTTTTTTGTCGGAGGTAGCAATAGTGTAAGAGCCTGGCGACCGAGAAGATTAGGTGTTGGTACTATTCCGCCTGATCTTGCCCGTAACCCAGATGCAGATGGGTTGTTTGATTATAGCTATGAAAAGCCCGGGGATATCATGATCGAGGGAAGCGTTGAGCTTCGAAGAAAACTTTTCGGATTTGTTAATGGAGCTATCTTCATCGATGCGGGAAACGTCTGGTCATTCCGCGAAGTACAATTAAGTAAGGAGACAAAAGGGAAACCACCATGGCAAGGTTCTGCAAAGTTTAATAAAAATTTCTATCGCGAGTTTGGAATTGGAACTGGTTTTGGTTTGAGGTTTGACTTCTCCTTCTTAGTATTACGTTTTGATGTTGGCATAAAAGCCTATGATCCAGGACGAGAGCAAGGTGATCGATTTGTTCTTAATAAGATGAGATTTTTTAAACCATTCGGAGTGAATAGGGAACCTGTCATCTATAATGTTGGAATTGGATATCCGTTTTGATGTGATCTCAACGGAAAAATTAGTATGTTGAGGTTACTCAACGAGTAAATTAAAGATTAACAATAATACAGATTGCTGCAAACGGAGGTGTTGTATGATTTTTTGTAGATTTGTTACTATTGCGATACTATGCAAAAATCTAAGTACTTGATTTTGTTCTTATTGGCCTCAATGAGTAGTCTGACATTCGCGCAGGACATAGGTAATTTTACTCAGTTTTTTTTCAATCCTTACTCATTAAATCCATCCTTTGCCGGTATTGATGGTCGAAGTGCATTATACGCTGCATATCGTAAACAGTGGTCGGGGATCGAAGGGAGTCCTACTATTGCTAACCTTAGTTTCCATTCACCCATTGGCACACGGTTAAGTTTTGGTTTCAATGCCGCCAACGACAAACGTGGTCTGCTATCCAACTCAGGTGCGCTGCTCACACTGGCTTATTCAGTTCCGCTAGGTGAAGGAATGTATTTTCGTTTTGGAATTTCAGGAGGTGGTTCATGGAATACCATTGATCTTAATAAAATACAAAATCCAAATTTGATCAATGATCCGGCCCTGATTGATGTATTAAATCAAGGTGCATCAGTTATCGGTAATGCGGGGATATCGCTTCATTTAAAATCTTTTCACATTGGCGCAGCATTGCCCAATTTGTTTACTCCTTCATATGTAAGTAAAGATGCCTTTACCATGACGGAGGTTAAACCCTTTGAAGCGATCGTTATCCATGCCAGTAACCGATTTTATTTTTCCAATGACAGGCATGTGTTTGAACCCTATGCGGTTTATCGAATCAACAATGGGCTGGCCGCCCAATATGAGTTTGCCGGCGTGCTTCATCTTAATCATATGATTTGGTTGGGCGGTTCGTATAAGCAGGATTTTGGCATTTCAGGACTGGGCGGAATTAAAGTGAATAATGTTTTTGCCTTAGGCGGATCCTATTCCTTAAAAAACACAGGCATCAATGAACTCAGTACTCCTACGTATGAAATTCATCTGAGTATCCTGGGGGGGGCGTCAAAATCAAAAAGCAAAAGCAAAACCAGCCGTTCAGTACCCACTTATTCATTTGTTCATACTGCTCTACCGAAAAAGACAAGAACAGAAATGCTCAATGAAAAATATGCTGCCATTATTGCTAAAGCGGATAAAGAGTTTGCCACTAAAAATTATGATGTAGCAAAACTGGATTATTTTGAAGCCCAGAAATATAAACCAGCAGAAAATTACCCAAAGACAAAGATTGCAGAAATCGATAATATCATTGCCTATGATACTAAAATAAGGATCGCCAATAGTGAGTTGGGTTCTAAGTTGTATGAACAAGCCCTGGCTGATTATCAGGCCGCAAGCACCTTCAAGCCCAAAGAGCAATATCCGAAAGATAAAATCGCAGAAATACAGGCACTCCTTGCAGCAAAAAGCGAAGAGGGTGATATCAATAAACAATACAGGGATGCGATCGCGAAAGCCGATAACGCGATGTCTTCAAAGAATTATGAGGAAGCCAAGCTGGCATATAATGAAGCCCTCAAAATCAAACCTGGCGAAGCTTATCCTCAAATGCAGATAACCGAAGCACAAAAAGCAATCACCTATCAGGCCGATATTCAAAAAGCAAACTCTGAATTTACTACAAAAAGCTATCAGCAGGCGCTTGCCGACTATCAGGCTGCGAGTTATTTATTTCCGAATGAACAATATCCAAAGGATAAAATTGCCGAAATTAATGCCTTGATAGCCAAAGGAAATAAAGTTGAAATTGTTAAAGTTGAAGAGAAAAAACCGGTTGAACCCGTTGAGCCCCCGGTGGAACGTCATGAAACGGTTAAGCGCGGATCAAATGTTCAGGAGCTCAAACCGGACAACTATGTCATTGTAGGCGTTTTTGGGTCTTTTAACAACGCTAAAAATTTAGCCCGAACGCTTGTAAATACTGGATTTAACGCCAATTATGGCTTTCTGACAGAAAAAAACCTTTGGTACGTTCACATTTTTAACGGTGAGGATATTAATACTGCAAGAACTGAACGCGACAAATTTCGGAAACAACCATTATTTAAGAACGCATGGCTATTAACAGTCCAGGATTAAAATTATGAGGAAGAGTATATATTGTCTTCTTTTTATTTTGCCCCTCTCTTTGGGATGGGCCATTGCGCAACCTGTTATACAGAAAATTGAACCACTCATTTCATACCCTAATAGCAGGATTCTTATTAGCGGAAGCGGTTTTACTTCGACCTCTATTACTTCGGCCCCTTCTAAACTTCAGGTTTGGTTTGACCAGGTAAAAGGCACCATTATTTCATCCACGGATTTTTCCATTGAGGTTAATGTGCCTGCTGAAGCCCGATTGGCCAACATCACCGTTGTGAATCTAATCAGTGGATTGTCAACAAAATCCGGGTTGAAATTCGCACCATTTTATAGCGGAGAAGGATTTGATCCTGCCAAACTTGAAACTCCACTGAGTATACCTACTACGAATAGGATCTTTGATATTATCTCCGTTGATGTGGATGGTGACAATAAGCCCGATCTGATTGGTTCAAGAGATGAGTCTACTGCCACAACAATGGCTCTTATGATGAATCAAAGCACTATTGGAAATATCGCTTTTAACAGCGTTAACCTGAATTCATTAAATGTAAATGCGCCAACTGGTTATTTAGCAGTCGGAGATCTTAATTTGGATGGGAAACCTGATCTTGTCGCCTCAAGGATAGGAACTACATCAAATACGGTCTTCGTCTTAACGAATACAAGCACGGTTGGAAATCCTGATTTTTCAGCCCCTCTTATACTTACCCTTGATATTGCTCAGGGCGTGCGCGAAGTTGGAGTTTCCGATTTAAATGGGGATGGGAAACCAGAAATTGTGATTGCTAATTCTGTCAGTAATAATATCTATATCTACAAAAATGAAAGTACCGGAGGAATTTTAAAAATAAATTCAACGCCTGAAAAAATCGCAGTGACCGGGGCAACCAAAAGTTGGGCGCTCGAATTGCAGGATCTGGATAACGATGGTAAGACAGATATCGTTGTTTCAACCAATCAAAGTGAACCTGATCTTTATGTTCTCAAAAACACAAGTTCAAAATCTTCAATTTCATTTTCTAACATCACGAAGATCGCTTTACCAGGTGGGTACAATGATATCGCCACAGCCGATTTTAATAATGATGGCAACTTAGATATTATAACCACCAGCGTTTTCACCTCTCAGGCAGTATTGCTATTGAATAAAAGTACGAGCTCAGGATTTTCATTTGCCGCACCGTTGACCCTAAGCACCGACGCTCAACCGTTTGGTATTGATGTCAGTGATCTTAATGGTGATCGTTTTCCGGATATTATTATTCCTAGTCGAGGCACGACCGCGTTGAATGTATTTTTACACAACGGAAATAGTGGCACAGTTGGATTTACGAAAGTGACTGTCCCTACCAACAAAACAAATTGGTTTGTTCGTGCGGGAGATCTTGATGGTGATGCCAAGCCGGATATTGCATTCACTTCATTCTCTGGCATTTCAGGGCCATTCTCTGTAGACATCTTAAGAAACATGAATTGTCATAAGCCAGTAATTTTAAATAGACCACCCTTATTTGTCTGTCCGGCACAAACTATTAAGCTGGAAGCCATCCCGATTCCTGGCGTCACCTTTAACTGGAGTAACGGATTCGCTTCCATCAAAAATGGCATTGAGCCATTTGTCAATATCACCGCGGCGGCAACCTATACGGTAACTGCTATTGGAGAGTCCGGTGCCTGTAATGTTTTTTCCACTCCGCTTATCGTTCAGTCTGGCGCCGGCAGTTTGCCTGCTGACCCGGTTATTACTACCAATGCTCCCCTTTGCGCGGGAAATACACTTACACTGTCCGCACCAGTAGTTAGTGGAGCAACGTATAGCTGGACGGGCCCAAATAACTTTACTTCAACCTCTGCCAATATTTCAATACCGAATTCGACAGTAGCCGATGCCGGCATCTATTTACTTACTATAAAAGTAGGT
>JAHEMS010000012.1 GCA_024643595.1 Bacteroidota bacterium | reverse complement strand
AAAACGCGAGCAAAACTTAATGAAAGCATTAAAGGTTTTAGAGCAATCATCAATAGCAGCGCTAATGTCAACGCAAAGAACGTAACAAGAATTGACTCTGAGATGAACTGGGTAAATATCTGCCAGCGCATGGCTCCGGTTACTTTTCGAACGCCAATTTCACGTGCTCTGGTTAACGAGCGCGCTATGGATAGATTGGTGAAGTTAAAACAAGAGGTAATGAGTACTATGGTGGCCAACCCAGTAAAGAAATAAATAAACATCCACGGAAGAAACGGCCCTATTGGATTATTAATAAATGGTCCAGGCGTAATATTCATCAATGACTGCAAAGAATATGTTATTCTTCGTTGTGTATCAGGATTTGCTAATTCCGTGAAATGTGATTTCTGAATCTTGTCAAGATGGGGTTGAATATCCGACGGACTTTTACCCTCTTCCAATAAGAGATAAACCCAGCCAGCTGTATATTGAAACCAGTTGTCCATGGCTTTCCCTCTTTTTTCCATTGTCTCCAGACTTTTGACTGTAGAAATACTCGCCAGTGCATCGAATACAATATGAGATTTATGGGTAGTTTCCTTCAACACCCCCGTTACTTTGTATATGCCTAGCTCACCTACCTTAAATGTTTCACCAATTGGATTTTTCTGGCGGAATAATTTCTGCGCTGCTTTTTTTGAAAGCACAACAGAATACGGTTCAACCAATGCCGTTGGGCTATCTCCATACTCCAATTCATATTCAAATAAATCCAGGATTTCAGGATCAGCATAGAAACCCGAAACTGGAATGTTCACATTTTGTTCAAATTCTATCCAGGGGTTTCCAAATCCACGAATGATTCTCACAGCTTTTTCAACTCCTGTGTAATTCATTAACAACTCTTCATGCACCGGAAGTGTTGTGGTTGCCGTCTCATTATACTGCACCCCTTCGCTACTTTGCGGAATACTATTTACACGATAAATACGATCGCGCTTGGAGTTATAATGATCGTAGGTCATCTGATCGGCAACCAGCATGATAATACCCATGCAGATGGTTAACGCAATCGCCAGTCCAAAAATGTTTATGAATGAAAAGAAGCGATGCCTTAACAAACTGCGAAGCGCTGTTTTGATATAATTTCTGAACATGATGAATCCTTTTAGTTGTTACTAATTGCTTTTGGATAGATATCGGTTTGTAATTTGACTTCAGCTCGCTTTCAACACTTCAAGTGCTTCAATTTTACCGAGTCTGAATAGAATTAGCATAAAATGATTACGGCTTCGTATCAATATCTTGCTTCACAATGAAATAATAAATTAGAAATCCTAATGATACCGCCACAGCAAACAATCCATAAGGAAGCGGTGATTCTGGAGACGTTGGGATGTATTCCATAATAACAAGCGATAAGCCTGCAAAGAAAATGATCAATCCCCATTTCAAGGAGGCGAATTTATTATTGAATGTGTTCTGATGTTGTTTGAAGATGGCTTGTGTATCGTCATTCACAAAACCTTTATCAATCATTTTCTTCTTAAGAATATAATCGGTCATTACTTTAGTGAAGAAGAAAATAGTGGTTCCAAAACTGCCAATAATCGTTAAGGGCATTAAAACGTTCATTAATTCTTTATTCATATTTATAAATTTTAAAATTTTTTATTGATTGTGAATCGTATGACACACGTTTTTTAATCAGTGTTGCAGATTCGCTGAAATTATTTTCAATGGCGTTTTGAACTACTTACCTGCTTTCAATAACGGAACGCCAGGATAGCACCCAGAACTGATTTTTAACTAATTTCCTGCAACATCTGAAGTAACTTGCGTGTCTAACTCCAAAATGATTGATGATAATGTCCTGGTCTCACAGGTAATAAGCGGTGATAGACAGGCTTTTCGTATGCTTATCAAGCAAAATGAAAAGTTGGTCGGGCATATGATTGGTCGGCTAATCGACCAGAAAGAAGACCGGGAGGAGCTTTGTCAGGATGTGTTTTTGAAAGTGTATGAAAAACTTGGAGAATTTAATTTTCAATCGAAATTGAGTACCTGGATTGCAACGATCGCATACCGGCATGGCATCAATCACTTGCGCAAAAAACGAATTGAGATCAGTGAATTACCTGCCGAAGAACATGCCAGGGAGCAATTTATCTCCAGTGAAAATGTAGAAGAAAATTTTTCAGAGAAGCAATTAGACAGTATGGTGATGGGCATGATCGATCAATTGCCTCCACAATACAAAGCGATATTAACATTGTATCATGTGCAGGAAATGAGCTATCCCGAAATTGTTGAAATAACCGGATTACCTGAAGGGACGGTTAAAAATTATTTATTCCGGGCACGGCAGTTATTGAAAGAAAAAGTAAAAAAGTATCTTGGCAAGGAAGAAGTACTATGAAAAATCTCGAAGAAGAATTACAAAACCAGGTCGAGAAGGGATTGGTGAACGAATCCAGTGACGACGCGACCGCTTATCATCACGTTTTTAATATACTCACCAAAGAGCCAGACTTTCACGTTTCGCTTCCTTTCGCTGATCGGATCGTTGCCATCATCGAAAAAAAAGAAGAGAAGCGCGACTATTGGTGGATGGCTGCTGGAATATTTCTTACCCTAATTTCATTGATTGTCGCTTTAGTGCTTACGAGTACACAATGGACAACCGGGGTTTTTAAATTTTTATCTGGCAATTCCGGACTCGTTACCTTTGCGATTGCCTTCATCCTTTTTTTGCAGTGGCTGGACAAAAGGTTGATTAAGAAGAAATTTGAACTCAGGAATTTACAAACAGGAAAATATCCCTAAACGTCACCTCTTTTGCTGTCTGTCTTGCCTTCCATAGAAAAGAGATAAACTTTTCATGTTATTCGGAATATTCTTCTTTATTCGTGTAAAATCTACATCTGTATGAAGAAAATATTCGGTTTGGTTGGCGCATTATTTTTAATGGGATTGTTTCAACTAAATGCGCAGGAGCCCAAAAAAGAAGAAAAAGCTGATACTTTAGTAAAAGCGAAACCTAAAAAGAAAAAAGACCTTCCACTTGAAATCGCCAGGCGAATTCCAATTAAAACCAATGAGGGTACCTGGATGTCGTTGGACGTGAGTCCAGATGGCAAAACCATCGCTTTCGATTTCATGGGTGATATTTTTACGATGCCCATAACAGGAGGTAAACCCAAACAATTTACCAACGGTATGGCATTCGATTCACATCCCAAGTTTAGTCCGGATGGATCCAAGCTTTTATTTATCTCTGATCGAAGTGGTGGCGAAAATATCTGGTGGTTTTCTTTGGATAAAAAGGACTCTTTACAAGTGACGAAGGGTAATACCGATCATTATCAATCAGCCGAGTGGACGCCTGATGGTAACTATATTATTGGCTCTCGTGGAACGCGAAATTTAAAACTGTGGATGTTTCATAAGGATGGAGGTTCGGGTGCACAATTGATCAGCAAACCAGATAATTTAAAAACTGTTGAACCTGCCTTCGGAGATGAAGGTCGTTTTATCTGGTATTCCCAAAGAACAAGCGCATGGAATTATAATGCACAGTTACCCCAATATCAGTTGGCTGTCTATGATCGGGAAACCGGTGAGACTGAAGTAAAGACTTCGCGCTATGGATCTGCCTTTGCCCCAACGCTCTCGCCCGATGGAAAATGGCTGGTTTATGGATCACGATATAATGATCAAACAGGTTTACTTCTCCGCAATTTAAAGTCAGATGAAGAAAAGTGGTTGGCCTATCCTGTGCAACACGATGAACAGGAATCCATTGCACCGTTGGGTGTATTGCCGGCCATGTCCTTTTCACCGGACAGCAAAAACGTAATTGCTTCTTATGGAGGAAAGTTTTATAGCATCCCGGTAGCTGGTGGGAGCGCTGTTAATATTCCTTTTGAAATAGAAACTGAATTTTTACTTGGTCCTGTTGTGGCTGATTTCAAATATCCCATCAAGGATGATAAGGATCTGATCGTAACCCAAATACGCGATGCCGTTGTTTCTCCAGATGGCAAACAACTTGCCTACACTGCCTTGAACAAACTCTATACAATGAGTTTGCCAAATGGAACTCCAAAAAGAGTAACTAACAATAAAGTTACAGAAGCATCGCCCGCCTGGAGCGCAGATGGCTCACAACTGGCGTGGGTAACCTGGGAGGGGGAGGGTGGACACATTTATAAAATCAATTTCAAAGCAAAAGCGCCTAAAGCTGTGAAGCTTACTTCCGAAGCTTCCCTTTATACGGATATTGTCTGGACTTATCAGGGTAATAAGATTGTATTCATACAAGGAAGCTCAACAAGTTTTAAAGAAGGCGCTGGGCCAGTTGCATTTGCCAAACAGGAAATGATAGGTTGGATTAGCAGTGACGGAGGCGCAATAACTGAGATTGCAAAAGCAAAAGGGAGAGGCAGGCCACATTTTACGAAATCAAGTGACAGAATCTATTTATACAGTGACCAGAAGGGATTAGTATCTATTCGTTGGGATGGCACAGATGAAAAATCCCATTTAAAAGTTAGTGGTATTATGACATATGGATCGGTGATTGGTGAAAATAATTGTATGCTTTACGAATCTCCGGAAGAACCTGTCCGGGAGCCTTCCAATGCGGACGTGATTCTGATGGCTCCGGAGGGTGAACAAGCACTGGTTAAGGTTAACAATGAGGTCTATATTGTAACTGTGCCAAAGACTGGTGGAGAGGCTCCAAAAATATCAGTTGCTGACCCAGATAAAGCGCAATTCCCAGCTCGAAAATTAACTAAGCTTGGCGGTGAATTTCCTTCCTGGAACAACAATGGTAAAAAAGTTTATTTCACGCTTGGCAATGCTTTCTTCGCCTACGATCTTGATGAAGCTATAACTAAAGAAGAAGAGCTGAAAAAGAAAAAAGCAGAAGAAGAAAAAGCAAAGGAGGATGGCACTAAAAAGAAGGAAGAGGATAATAAAGAGTCCGACAAGAAACCGGAAGAGAAAAAAGACGAGGGCTATAAGCCGGAAGAGCTACGGATCAAGACTAGTGTGCTAAAGGATATTCCAACAGGAAAATTATTATTGCAAAATGCCCGCATCATTACTATGAAGGGCGATGAGGTAATTGAACACGGTGATGTTTTAATTGAAAATGCCCGTATCAAACAGGTGGGTGCCACTGGTACAATTTCAGTAGATGCTGCTGTTCAGAAAATGGAAATGAGTGGCAAAACCATTGTCCCTGGTTTCGTGGATACTCATGCACACCTGCGACCATCCTGGGGTATACATAAGATGCAGGTCTGGGCTTATGCCGCCAACCTTGCTTATGGTGTTACTACCACGCGCGATCCTCAAACCGGAACTACCGATGTCCTTACTTATAGCGACATGATCGAAACGGGAGAAATAATTGGCCCTCGTATTTACAGCACCGGACCTGGCGTAGGGTATTGGGCATATAACTTGAAAGATCTTGATCAGGCAAGGGATATACTGAAACAGTATTCCGAATACTACAATACTAAAACAATAAAGATGTATCTGACGGGCAATCGTCAGCACCGCCAGTGGATTATACAAGCTGCTAAAGAGCAGCAACTGATGCCTACCACCGAGGGTGGATTGGATTTTAAGCTTAACATGACCAATCTGATTGATGGATATCCCGGTCATGAACACACCTTCCCGATTTATCCATTATATAAAGATTTTATTACTGCGGTGGCCGCTTCAAAAATGACATATACACCCACCCTCCTCGTTTCCTATGGTGGCCCTTGGGCCGAAAATTATTTTTACGAAACGGAAAATGTGAATGGAGATCCGAAGCTGAATCATTTCACTCCAAAATCGGATGTCGATAGTAAATCAAGAAGAAGGGCCTCATGGTTCATGAAAGAAGAGCACGTGTTTGATGATCACGCTCAGTTTGTTAATAATCTAGTGAAGGCAGGAGGTAATGCGGGCGTAGGTTCACATGGTCAGCTTCAGGGGTTAGGTTATCATTGGGAGTTATGGAGTATTGCATCGGGTGGTATCAGCAACCACAATGCATTAAAAGTAGCCACCATACAGGGCGCAAAAGCAATTGGATTGGACGGAGACCTTGGTAGCATTGAACCAGGAAAACTTGCTGATTTAATAATCCTTGATAAAAATCCATTGGAGGATATTCGAAATACCAACACCGTTAACAAAGTAATGAAGAATGGCAGGCTGTATGATGGAAACACCCTGGATGAAGAGCATCCCGTTGTAAGAAAAGCGCCTTCATTTGGGAATGAACAAGCAATGCCAGTACCTGGTTTACCCGGTTTGAATAAATAATTATGCAGCGATATATAAGCCACGGATTTTAAAGATTGGAAGACCTTAGAATTGGTGGCTTCATTTTTATGCGTGACAGAAAAATCAGAATCGTAACTTTATTAGGTTAGACATTAAATTAAAAATGGCCTATTTTCATTGACCCTCTAATTCTTCTCATATGAAAAAAATATCGTTAACATTTCTATTCTTACTTTTCATTTCTTCTGTTTCATTCTGCCAATCTAATGCTGAAGCCATTCGCATTATTATGATTGGAGCTCACCCCGATGATTGTGATAATGGTGGTGGCGGGACCGCTATCCTATTCGCTTCTATGGGTTATGCTGTAAAATTTGTTGCTGTTACCAATGGAGATGCGGGGCATCAAATTGAAGGAGGAGGCGCGCTGGCCAAGAGAAGACTTGCAGAAGCTACCGAAGCGGGCAAACGATTTGGCGTAACCTACGATGTACTGAATAACCATGATGGCGAGTTGACACCAAATCTTAATGTACGTCTTCAGATTATTCGTAAAATACGAGAATGGAACGCTGATATTGTAATAGCACCCCGCCCCAATGATTATCATCCGGATCACCGATATACCGGTGTGCTTGTGCAGGATGCCGCCTATATGGTAGCGGTTCCTAATATTGCTCCTGAAACTCCGCCGCTTAGAAAGAATCCGGTGTTCCTCTACTTTCAGGATTATTTCCAGCGGCCAAACCCTTTCCGTCCAGATGTTTCGGTAGACATTACCAGCGTGTTCGATAAAAAAGTGAATGCGATGGCCGCCCATGAATCACAATATTTTGAATGGCTACCATGGATCGGTGGATATCTGAACGAAGTGCCAGATTCAAAATCAGAGAGGATGGCCTGGCTAACAAAGCGACAAACCCGGCGCATCACTCCTGAAATGATCCAATCCATCGAGAAATGGTATGGAAAAGAGCGTGCTGCTAAAGTAAAAAATGTTGAAGCTTTTGAGATTTGCGAATACGGCACTCAACCAACTACAGAGGATATAAAACGGCTATTCCCAATGCTTGGTAAATGACCCTAACCCTTTTTTCAAGGAACGAAAGATCATTTTAATAATGAGTAAACTAATTCTTGTCGCACTTTTTTTATTTTACTTCATCGATGCGGTTTCGCAAGTTCCCTTTCGTCATGATCTGCAATTCAATTCGCTCGCTAAAAGTTGGGATGAAGGTTTACCTCTGGGCAACGGAATGGTTGGCAATCTCATCTGGCAAAAAAGTGGGAAGCTAAGATTTTCTCTGGACCGGGCTGACTTGTGGGATCAACGCCCCACCCGTGATATTGATAAACTTACTTTCAAAATGGTGCAGGATCAGGTAGCAAAAAATGATTATAAGGTAATTCAGGAGCTGGGCGACCTGCCTTATGAACGCGATCCTGCTCCCTCTAAAATTCCAGGAGCAGCCCTTGAATTTGACATTGCCGCATTAGGTGATGTGAGCGAAACTCGTCTTTACATTAAAGAAGGAATTGCGGAAGTGAAATGGAAAAATGGAGCACGACTGCTTACATTCATCCACCCCAATCTGCCGATAGGTTGGTATAAATTCGAAAACGCATCCATTACTCCATCGTTGCTTCCCCCCAACTATGAGGGAAGTAATATTTCCAGCAACAACTCTGTTGAAGGTCAGGGCCTTCCACGACTCGGCTATAAACAAGGGCAAATTAATACCAGAGCCAATGGTGTCGACTATACTCAGACCGGATGGAATGGTTTCGAATATAAGGTGAGTGTTACCTGGACGAAATCTAAAAACGGAATAGAAGGTGTTTGGGGCATTACCTCTTCGTCACCATATAACCAAAAAAATATTTCCGCGGATGAAGAAACAAAGCAGGCCGTTGAAAGAGGTTTTGAAAAAGAATTTGCAGAAAATAAAAAATGGTGGAGCAATTTCTGGAATCAATCATCGCTAAGCATCCCCGATTCACTTATTGAGCGACAATGGTATCTTGAGAATTACAAATTCGGTTGTACCGCACGGGAATATGCACCGCCTATTACACTCCAGGCCATATGGACGGCCGACAATGGAAATCTTCCTCCGTGGAAAGGGGATATTCATAATGATCTAAATACACAACTTAGTTATTGGCCTTCTTACTCAGGCAATCACCTGAAGGAGGCAAAAGGATTCACCGATTGGTTATGGCGCAGTAAGCCGGTATTTGAAAAGTATACGGAACGATATTTTGATGTTCCCGGGCTTAACGTTCCTGGGGTGACTACCCTTGATGGTAAAGAAATGGGTGGATGGATTCAATATAGCTGTTCGCCTACGATAGCTGGCTGGTTGGCACATCACTTTTATCTGGAATGGAGATATACCATGGATAAGAATTATTTAAAAGAAAGAGCTTATCCATGGATTCGGGACGTTGCTATTTTTTTTGATAATATTTCATCGGTCGGTGCCAATGGAAAAAGAAAATTACCCCTGAGTTCGAGTCCGGAGATTAATGATAACCGAATCACCGCATGGTTTACCGAAACTACCAATTATGATCTGGCTATTATTCGATGGACGTATATTAAGGCTATCGAACTTACCCTTGAACTTAATCTTTCTGAAGAGGCCGAACATTGGCGCAAACAATTGGATCTATGGCCCAACTTTAGCCAGGATAATTTGGGGGCATTGGCCGTTGCTCCCGGTGTACCTTTTGCAGAATCACACCGGCATCTTTCTCATCTTATGGCCTTTCATCCACTTTCTATTCTTAACTATTCCAATGATGAGGATCGTGAAATGATTAATGCCTCTATGAAAGGACTTGAAAAAAATGGATCAATGAATTGGGTGGGTTATTCATTCTGTTGGCAGGCAAACATGTATGCCCGCATGGGTCAAGGACAAAAAACCGCTGAGACTCTTCAAAAATTTGCTTCCTGTTTCACCTTGCCCAATAGCTTTCATGTGAATGGGGATCAATGCGAAGGAAAATTATCCTCTTTCCGATACCGGCCATTTACACTCGAAGGAAATTTTGCATTCGCATCAGCCGTGCAGGAGATGTTATTACAAAGTCATAATGGTGTGATTGAAATATTCCCTGCCATCCCGGAAAACTGGCGTGAAGTTTCATTTCATCAGCTGCGTGCCGAAGGGGCGTTTGTGGTTTCGGCCAAAAAGGAAAAAGGAACTATCCGGGAGGTTATCATCCAAAGTGAAAAAGGAGGTGAACTTAAAATAAAGAATGTGTTTGAAAACTTTCAGATAGAAAATGTTCACTATGAAGTAACAGGCAATGTGATCAAGATAAAAACAATACCTAACCAGCGAATTTCACTTCGTCCCATTTAGCGGTCGTCTGAATTACGTAACCTCAGCAGGTTCCTTCTGCCTGTACTTAGCAAGAATGCTCAATATTTTCAGGTCGGTGAATTCGAAATCCATTTCCAACTTCTAAATATCTGCCGCCTTATTTACTTTTCTATACACATAAGAATGATAAATGTGTCTGCGCGCAAAGCGATCAGGAGTATCCGAATTCAGAAATTTGTGATAGATAGAGTGGGGGACGCCAAAATATTCATAGCTGCTACTGTCGGCAAAATTTACCTTGAGGGTTTGAGATTTATACAAAAAGTCAACGATTTTCGAAGAGGTAATAACTTCCGTATACTGCTCCAGTTGCTGTGAATGTGTTTCTGGTGCGATACTCACCAGCAGGTGATATGCTTCAATAAAAGCCTTACTTTTTTCTTCGGCCGCTTGTTTAGCTTCATGGTCATGATGAAATTTATCCGGATGCCAATCCTTCATAAAATTCCTATATACCGTCTTTAGCTCTCTTAATTCGGCAGTTTTATCTACACCTAATAGCTTCCTGGATTCAATTATTTTTTTCATAAGGCCGCAAAAATATACTTTTTGACTCAATTTCTGATGATGCATATAATCACCTTTTTCTTTAGCTGGGTACTGATTATTAAAATCTTTAATCAACAGGTCCTGTTGTTTTAATTGGTTTAGCTACTTTTGCTTGCTTTGCTATGACGGATATTTGAAAATCATTGAATTTTCAAACCTCCCAATAACAAAAACAACATTCTACCGTGTTAAAGGTTAGTAAACTATTTCAATGCGTAGGGTTAATTACTTACAACATCCTTCATGAAGGAGCTTAAATACCTAAACAAATACCTGCTTAAATATAAATCGCGCCTGATTCTGGGGCTTGCGTTTGTCATTATTTCAAACCTGTTCCAAATTTATCCAGCCCAAATGGTGCGCTATTCAATAGATCTGGTGGTCGATAATATCAGGGTTTACCGGTCTTTTACCGGCAGCAGCGTTCAGGAAGATTTCTTTAGCATATTTGCCAAGGGTATTCTGTTATATGCCGTGTTGATTTTGGCAATGGCGCTTTTACGCGGCTTATTTCTTTATTTCGTACGGCAGACGTTGATTGTAATGAGTCGGCTGGTGGAATACGACTTGAAGAATGAAATCTTTGAACATTATCAAACACTCCCCCTTAGCTTTTATCGTAGAAACAATACTGGTGATCTGATGAACCGCATCAGTGAAGATGTAGGACGAGTGCGGATGTATCTCGGACCATCGATTATGTACGGACTTCAATTAGTGACTTTATTCAGCATGCTGATACCGATTATGTTTTCTATCAGCAGCACATTAACCTGGTATGCGCTTATACCTCTTCCCATCCTTTCTCTGAGCATTTTTTATGTTAACACTATTATTGAACAACGGTCAGAAGAGATTCAACGGAGTCAATCCCGATTGAGCACCTTTGTTCAGGAAGCTTTTTCCGGAATACGGGTGATAAAATCATTTACGCGTGAGCACGAGTCAGTGAAAAATTTTTCCCGGGAGAGCAATGAATATAAGGTTCAGTCATTAAAGCTCACCCGCGTTCAGGCTTTATTTTTTCCACTCATTATGGGTTTGATTGGATTAAGTACGATTCTCACGGTATATGCCGGCAGTGTGGAAGTAATCAACGGCTCCCTTACTTTCGGCAACATCGCAGAGTTTATTATTTATGTCAACCTGTTAACCTGGCCTGTTGCTTCTTTGGGCTGGACCATCAGCCTGGTACAACGAGCCGAAGCTTCTCAAAAAAGAATCAACGAATTTCTTAAAACCAAAACGGATATCGTTTCTGAAAAGAATCTTGAAATAAGTATTAAGGGGAAGATAGAATTTGACAATGTTTCATTCCGATATCCTGACACAGGAATTCTGGCGCTGAAAAAAGTATCATTCCGAATAGAACCGGGTGAATCCTTAGCAATTATCGGCACAACCGGTTCGGGCAAAAGTACGGTGTCAAATCTGATCAGTCGTTTATATGATGTGACGGAAGGTGAAATCAGGATTGATGACATTCCGATAAAACAGTATGGCCTTCAAAGCCTCAGAAAGCAAACAGGGGTTGTCCCTCAGGATGTCTTCCTGTTCAGCGACACCATTTTTAATAACATTGCCTTCGGCCTTGATCAATCGGATGAAACCAAAGTGATTCAGGCGGCAAAAGATTCAGACGTGTATACCAATATCACCGCTTTCCCTTTAGGCTTCAATACCCGCGTTGGGGAACGTGGCATCACCCTATCGGGAGGGCAAAAGCAACGTGTTTCTATCGCCAGAGCTGTTGTGCGTGAACCAAAAATCTTAATTCTGGATGATGCTCTTTCCGCGGTAGATACCAAAACGGAAAATACTATTCTTAATAGTATGAAGCGGATCATGATGAATCGTACGAGCATCATTATTTCACACCGTGTATCTTCTGCAAAATTAGCCAATAAAATAATCGTGCTTCACGAAGGCGAAATTATTGAAGAAGGAACACATGATGATCTCCTGTTAAAAAAAGGTACGTACCAGGATTTGTATGAAAAACAAATGCAACTGGATGAAGCCGAATAAATCCTAAAATACGTATCGCAAGCCAACTCCTCCCTGAAATCGGCTATACCCGGGATCCAATGCAACATCCGAAAACCATTCAATCACAATAAAGGCAGAAACAGGAATGGAAAAATTCGCATACTCAAATCCAAGGAGTACGACTGGCCCGTAAGTAAACCGGTTTTCAGTTAACGAGCCTATATAAGAAACTCCTGAGCCAGAGGTATCAGAATACAGATAATCGTACTTAATATTCGCGCTTCGCCATTGCCATCCTGCACCGGCGTAAAGATGCAGGCCTTTCGATATCTTACTCGCTTCCCACTGATAGAGAAACTTGCCCTCTAAGAATACATTAGAAGTCACTTTATGAGATAAGTACTGAATGTTTTCCGTATTCGTTAATGAATCCGGCATATAATTCGTAAATGCATTACGATAGTATTCATTGTACAAGCCACTGGCGGTCTTTCCAGCATCTATCGCAAAGGCTATGCTTTTGCTTGCATAAAATTTATAGGTGAGTGCAAAGGGGTCTCCCAGTTTAAAACCAATTCCCTGATAAGGATAAAGTTTTTCGTTAAATATCGGACATGAAATAGAAGCTTTGCTCGGCCTTGATGAGGCTTTGTGCCCCATTGAATATCGGCTGCCAGAATTTCGACTTTGAGCCTGAGCAAACTGCGTCATCCATATACAACCCAAGATCAGTATGTGGATTTTTAAAAAATGCATCAAAACAAATATAACTCTTTTGGCTGAACGGAAAGGCGCGCGGAACTTCGATAAGTTAAATGTTAGTATGCTTCTTTATACTGCATTTTATGAAGCTGGGAGTAATAACCCTCCTTCAATAAAAGGGTTTCATGGGTGCCTTGTTCCTTTATCTCTCCATGATCTAAAACAAGAATTTTGTCCGCCTTTTGAATGGTGGATAAACGGTGAGCTATAACAATGGATGTTCGGTTACTCATCATCATAGAAATAGCATCCTGTATCATTTCCTCCGTTTCACTGTCAACGGATGAGGTCGCCTCATCCAGCACCAGAATTTTGGGATCATAAACCATCGCTCTTATAAAGGAAAGGAGTTGTCGTTGTCCGACTGATAAAGTGGATCCTCGCTCCATTACATTATAATTCAATCCTCCTGGAAGCCGATCAATAAATTTTCGGGCGCCGACCATATCCGCAGCGTGTAAAATCATTTCGTCCGTTACTTCAGGGTTGCCCAACGAAATGTTATTTCGTATGGTATCACTAAATAAAAATACATCCTGCAAAACCACTCCAATATTTTTTCGCAAACTTCCTAAGTCATACTCATTGATGTCAATACCATCCACCTGGATGCTGCCCCGGTTAATTTCATAAAAGCGATTTAGTAAATTAATGATGGATGATTTTCCTGCCCCAGTGGCTCCCACCAATGCGATGGTCTCTCCGGATTTTATCTGAAGGTTAATGTCTTTTAAAACATACTCGGATTCATTGTAGGCAAACCAAACGTGATTAAAAACTACCTCCCCCTTAACATGTTCTGTCTTATAATTTCCGTTAGGCATGATGTCAGTTTCATCATCCAGCAAACTAATAATACGGGAAGAGCTCACAATGCCCATTTGCAAGGTATTGTAGCGATCGGCTACCATACGAATTGGACGGAAAAACATTTGGATGTACATAATGAAGGCGGTGAGCTTACCAATTGTTATTCCCGTTTGTTCAAAGTGAATAACTCCTTTAGCCCCATACCAAACCAGTAAACCAATACCCATTGCGGCAATAATTTCCGCTACCGGATAATAGACCGAATAATACAACACCGAACGGAGATTGGCATCACGATGTTCTTTGTTGATTTCATCAAACTTTTCAAACTCCTTTTTTTCGCTTCCGAAGATTTGGACAATATTCATCCCGGTAAGATGTTCCTGAACAAATGAATTGAGATTGGCAACCGCATTGCGCACGTCATTGAAAGCAACTTTTATTTTCTCTTTGAACACATACGTTGACAACACCATCAGTGGAATGGTGGAAAGTGACACCAATGCCAACCGCCAGTCTTCATAAAACATAAATGCCAGGATAAAGACTATCTGAAGCAGGTCCCCCGCCATAGCCGCAAGGCCTTCGCTGAATACATCGGCCAGCGTCTCTACATCTGAAATTGTTCTAGTTACCAACCTGCCAATCGGTGTCTTATCGAAAAACTTTAATCTGAGATTAACGATATGCTCATACAACTTGATTCGAATATCCCGAATGACATACTGACCAATACGACCTGAAACATACGTATGAACATATTGCGCAACGGACTGAATAACCATCAACACCAAGAGGATGACAATGATGTTGACCATACTATTATAATTACCCAACGCCACATGTTCATCCAGCGTAAATTGAATCAGCTTCGCTCGTACCGGGGTAAGAAACCCTAGTAGAACAGTAAGAAACACCACGAGATAAAACCTTCCCTTATACGGTTTTATATACTGCATGATGCGCGCAAGCACATTCCAGTCAATAATGTTTCCGCTTTTAATTTTTTCTTTTTCCATTTATTATCCTTGCAACGAGGAACTATTTAAAAACTGATTTAGGATATTTTACATGCATCAGATAAAGGCCTTCGGAAGGTGCGTTCATGCCTGCTTTTTTTCTGTCTTTACTTTTCAATATATCTTGAAATTGCCTGACTGACAGTTTACCGGTGCCTACATCCAACAATGTTCCAACAATTGCCCTCACCATACCTCTCAAAAACCGGTTAGCTGTGATTTTGAAAACCAATAAATCACCCCTTTGATTCCAGGTGGCCTCCTTAATATCACAAATAAAGTGATTCACATCGGTTTTTACTTTACTGAAACATTCAAAATCATGTTTACCAATCAATAACGCAGATGCCCGCTCCATGGCTGGCACATCAAGCTCCCGAAAAAAATAGTAAGCATATCCTACCAAAAGAGGATCTTTAACCCGGGTGATTTTATATTGATAGGAGCGTTCATGCGCATCATAGCGTGCATGAGCATCCTCTTTTACAGCCCATATATTTCTAATGGCAATATCCTTGGGCAAAAAAGCATTGAGACGATTCATCAACGAGGTAGGCTCAAATTCATCTTTAATATCAACATGAAAGAATTGTTGAACGCAATGTACGCCCGAATCGGTGCGACCGCTTCCGACAATTGAAATTTCTTCTCTCATCAATTTACTCATCACATCCTCCACCACCTGTTGGACACCAACAGCGTTTTTCTGGTTTTGCCAACCATGATAATGGGTTCCGTTATAGCTGATCTCGAAGAAGTACCTCATACGTTAGATAACTCTCAATTGATTATTTGACTTTCAGTCCTTTTCATAAATAATAGCCGCCCCTTGTCCGACCCCAATGCACATTGTTGCTAACCCATATTTTACATTTCGTTTTTGCATTTCATGAATCAATGTGGCGCTGATACGAGCCCCACTGCAGCCAAGCGGATGACC
Source organism: Bacteroidota bacterium (assembly GCA_024643595.1). Classification (GTDB taxonomy): domain Bacteria; phylum Bacteroidota; class Bacteroidia; order Cytophagales; family Cyclobacteriaceae; genus ELB16-189. Next base: position 2,950 of record JAHEMS010000012.1, on the reverse strand, counting down.
AATGGCAATTGCTCCCCCATTTACATTCACGATCGTAGGATCCAAATTTAACTCACGAATACAAGCAATCGATTGAGAAGCAAATGCTTCATTAAGTTCAATCAACCCGATATCAGAAATTTTAATGCCAGCTCTTTTCAGCGCCTTTTGTACAGCTGGAACTGGCCCCATACCCATATAGGCAGGTTCAACACCTGCCACTGCCATCGACACCACACGCACCAACGGTTTCACGTTTGAAGATTGTACAAATTCTTCACTGGCCAAAAGGCATGCCGCAGCACCATCATTAATGCCTGAGGAATTTCCAGCTGTTACCGTTCCCTTTTCTTTGAAGGCAGGCTTCAGTGAAGCTAACTTCTCCAGTGATGTCTCTCGCGGATATTCATCTTGTTTAAATTCGATGGTGTCCTTTCCTTGGTGAACCGGTATGGAGACCAACTCCTTTTGAAATTTATCTGCTTTATGGGCGGCGAAATATTTTTGTTGCGATAATAATCCAAACTGATCTTGTTCTTCACGAGAAATCTTCCATTTCTCCGCTACGTTCTCGGCTGTTTCACCCATGGAATAGGGATGATATAACTTCGAAAGTTTTGAATTCAAAAATCGCCAGCCTATCGTTGTATCTACTATTTCCGATTTACGTGAATAGGCTTCTTCCGATTTGGTCATTACAAATGGGGCACGACTCATACTCTCCACGCCTCCGGCAACATAACAAGCTCCATCCCCATTCAGCACACCACGAGTAGCATCCATAATGGCTTGCAACCCGGACGCGCACAAACGATTTACCGTTACACCGCTAACCTCGACAGGTAATCCGGCCAATAGCAATGCCATGCGTGCCACATTACGATTATCCTCGCCTGCCTGATTGGCTGCGCCAAACACAACATCTTCAACCTGCCTGGGGTCTGTTCTTGGATTCCTCTCCAACAATTTCTTAATCACCCAGGCTGCAAGATCATCAGGTCTGACCGGGGCCAGGGCACCACCATATTTTCCTATCGGTGTGCGCAGTATATCTAAAATGTAGGCTGATTTTGCCATATAAATCGCAGGGTATGTGTCCGTCGACAACTACAATTTAGTAGTTTTGCCGAGCAAGTTAACGCAACCCTTTTATGTGGCAAAGAATACAAACATTGTTTCTGATTTTGGTAGTTCTCAGTATGGTGGTCTGCCTTTTTTTACCAATCTGGAAATTTACCGATGGGACCAAGGAATTACAGCTATTCCCCTTGCATTTCACTACCATTGAAAATAATCAACCCATAACTTCCTACTTTCCTTATAGTATCACTGCTATACTAATGGTGGCTGCGGCCACCATTGCCATCATGGAAATCAGGAGATTTGACAATCGGATGACACAGATTAAACTGGGAACACTCAACTCTCTTATTCTCGCAGGCGTTATGATTTGTGTGGTCGTCTTTTATAATAATGTTACGAAAGAATATGGCTATGGCCGTTACGGGTTGAGTTTATGGATTCCATTTGTTGGTGTGGCCTGTAACTGGTTAGCTATTCGCTTTATCCGGAAAGATGAAAAAATGGTGCGTGATTCTGATCGCATCCGATAAACAATTATCTAACATGTCTGTTAATTTCCTAAACTATTCAAATGGCTATAACTAAACTAGGACCTAATGATGCAGAAACCGTAGGAGATCTACCGGCAATTGGCTCTTCTGCTGTCGATTTTGTTTTGACGGCTACCAATATGAAAGATGTAAGCTTTAAAGAGTTTGCAGGAAAGAATGTAGTATTGAATATTTTTCCCAGTGTTGACACTTCTACCTGCAGTGCATCTGTGCGCGAATTCAATAAACGTGTTGCAGCCTTTGACAATACCGTCGTATTATGCATTTCAAAAGATCTTCCCTTTGCTCAAAAAAGATTTTGTGGCGCCGAAGGAATTGATCGCGCCATAACCTTATCTGATTTTCGCAATCGTGGTTTTGGAAAAGCATATGGCATTGAACTCATCAGCAGCAGTTTTGCGGGATTATTTGCTCGGGCTGTGGTGGTTATCGATTCAACAGGAAAAGTAAAATATACTGAACTCGTTCCCCAAATTGGTCAGGAACCTGATTATGACTCAGCCCTAAAGTCAATCTAAAAAAAACCTCCAATGGTTTTTAGAGCGTAATATTTCAATACGCCATTAAAATTATTTTTAAACCCTTTCCGTAACTGAACGGGTTTTGTTTTCACGTCATCACTTTTTCAAGTACCTTTTGATGCTAATCCGGTGTAGTATGAAAAGGACTGTTCTTCATCTTGTATTTTGCGTTCTTCCACTCTGCCTGACGGCACAAAACACGAAGTATTATCTAACTGCTGATCGTGTATTTGATGGAGAGAATTTATATGAGGGATGGGCCGTAATTACAGAGGGTGACAAAATTATAGCGGCAGGGCCAACAGACAAACTGAAAGAACCAGCGGGAGCTACGAAAATATATTTCCCAAACTCAACGTTGACCCCGGGATTAATCGAAGGTCATTCACATCTTTTACTCTATCCTTACAACATTACTGATTGGGATACACAAGTATTAAAAGAAACCGATTCATACCGTACGGCACGCGCCACCGTTCATGCCAGAAATACACTGATGGCCGGATTTACATCTGCCCGTGATCTGGGGACGGAAGGTGCCGGCTATTCTGATGTTGCATTGAAGCGCGCAATCAATGAAGGTATTATTCCAGGCCCACGCTTAATGGTAGCCGGAAGGGCGATTGTTGCCACTGGCTCTTACGGACCTAAAGGGTATGATTACGATCAGGAAATTATGTTGGGGGCAGAAGCCGCTGATGGAAATGAGTTAGTGCGTATCGTTCGTGATCAGATTGGTAAAGGTGCTGACTTCATAAAAGTTTATGCTGACTATCGCTGGGGAATTAATGGCGAAGATCAACCTTCGTTTACTTT